>CAYOPA010000416.1:0-4991 GCA_964405625.1 uncultured Bryobacterales bacterium | reverse complement strand
CGCCGACCGAGAGCTGCGTCAGCACGGTGACTCCGATGAGCGAGCCGTGCGGCTTCTCCGGGCGGACGCGATGATAGTCCGCCTTTTGGGCATCCAGAGGCATGGCGTTCGGCAGAGTGATGCGGGTGGTCGAGATGGTGTCTGCGGCGCTCGGCAGCCCCGGAGCATTGGCCGCGCTCGCGTATTCCCGCTTCCAGGCCTCGATGTCGACGATCTCGATCTTGATCGCCTCCGACGGGCAAGCGTTCACGCAGGCGGGCGCGTCGCCGTCCTTCAAGCGGCCGTGGCACATGTCGCACTTGCCCACCACGCCGCGCTCTTCGTTGAAGACCGGCACGGAGTAGGGGCAGTTCCAGATGCAGTACTCGCAGCCGATGCAGACCTCAGCGTTGTGCAGCACGATGCCGGTCTCGGAGTCCTTCGTATACGCCTGGGTCGGGCAACCGCTCATGCAGGCCGGATCGACGCAGTGGTTGCAGCCCATCGACAGATGCAGCCGTTGGGTGTTCGGGTAGACGCCCCCTTCCACCTCGCCCACGCGCCGCCAGGAAATGGCCGGGGGGTTGTTGTTCTGCTCCGAGCAGGCGACCTCGCAGCACTTGCAGCCGATGCACTTCGACATGTCGAAGTGGAAACGATACTGTTGGCCGTCCTCGAGCGGGATGGCGGGTATCAGAGGAGAATCGCCGGCCAGGCCGCGCTCTTCCCGCGAAGGCCCGGGGAGAGGAGGAGCCAGGAAGGGATTGGCCAGGGGCTCGATCTGGATCAAGGAGGAGGTCATGTCAAGCCGCCGCCTCCCGCAGCGCGTCCTCGGGGATCGCGACCATCACCACGCCCTGCTCGACGCGGCAGGGGAAGCTCTTCAGGCAGGTTCCGGAGTGCTCCGCGGGCTGCTTGACGAACCCCGAGTCCAGCGAGATCCGCCAGTTGTGCAGCGGACAGATGATGTCGTCGCCGGCGACGATGCCGTCCGCCAGCGGCCCCTGCTTGTGCGGGCAACGGCTCTCCACCGCCCGGAAGGCGCCGCCGAGGTTGAAGATGGCCAACTCCAGCGACCCCAAGCGGACCGAACGGCCCTGGCGGACGGGAATGTTCTCGACCTGCGTTACGCGAAGCCACTTCATGCGGTCGCCTCCTGCGCCATCGGCTGCTCCAGCGGTTGGATCTGGATGAATTGGGTCGGATCCGACGGCCGGTCGCATTCGAGCCAGGCGGCGTAGGATCTCTCCTTCGATTTGCGCAGCCGCTCGAGCAACGCCTGTTGCTTGCCTTCGGGCGCATAGATGGTCTCCTTGCGGATCTTCTCGATGCCAAGCCGCTCGACGAAGTCGTAGCTGCGCTCGAGGTAGTTGGCGTTCTCGCGGTAGTACTGAAAGAACAGCTCGGCGGCCTCAAGCGCCTGCGGCGTCGTCTCGACCGTGATCAGCAGATCCGCCTTCCGCACGCCCTTGCCCGCCGCGCCCCCCACAACCACCTGCCAAGAGCCTTCCTGGCCCACCAGCCCGACATCCTTGACGGTCGCCTCGGCGCAGTTGCGGGGGCAGCCGACGACGGCCATCTTGAACTTGTGGGGCGTGTAGAGGTTCTCCAGCCGCCGGTCGAGCTCGATGCCGGTGTCAATCGAGCTCTGCACGCCGAAGCGGCAGAAGTCCGAACCCACGCAAGTCTTCACCATCCGCACGCCCTTGGTGTAGGCCTGTCCGGACGGCATGCCCAGCTCGGCCCAGATCTTCGGCAGATCCTCTTTCTTGACGCCGAGCAGGTCCAGGCGCTGGCTGCCGGTGACCTTCACCATGCGGACCTGGTACTTCTCGGCCACATCGGCAATCTTGCGCAGCTCGGCCGGCGACGTCACTCCGCCCCGCATCCTCGGGACGACCGAGAATGTCCCGTCGTTTTGGATGTTGGCGTGGACGCGATCGTTGATGAAGCGCGCCGAGCGGTCTTCGGCGTGCTCGCCGCACCAGATCACGTCGACCAGGTAGCTCAGCGCCGGCTTGCAGGTTTGGCACCCCACGCTGTTGCCATAAACATCGAGAACCTCCTGCACGGATTTCAGGCGCTGCGTGCGAATGATCTCCCGCAACTGCTCCTGGTCGAAGGGCACGCAGCCGCACAGGACCTTCTTTGATTCCTCCTCGAATCCCGGCGCCACGGCCTTGAGCAGGCTTACGCACAGGCCCGTGCAACTGCCGCACCCGGTCGCGGCGCGTGTGCATTCCTTGAGCTGCGCCAGTGTATTGACGCCTTTGGCATGGATGGCCTCGATAATGTCTCCCTTGGAGACGCCGTTGCAGCCGCAGACGGTCTCGGCATTCGGCATCTGCGCCGTGTCCAAGCCGCCGTCGCCGAGGGGCTCGGGAAACAGCAGGCTGCGGCGGCGGGCGCTGAGGTCCTCGCCGGTCTTGAGCCAGTCGGCATAGCGGCGGCTGTCCGCCGCGTCGCCCACCAGCACCACGCCCCGCAGCCGGTCGTCTCGCAGCACCAGCTTTTTGTAGATCCCGAGCGAGGGATCCTCATAGCGGACGCATTCCACCCCTTCCTGGTCATCGCTGACGTCCCCGGCGGAAAAGACGTCGACGCCCATGATCTTGAGCTTGGCCGTCGGGATGGACGCCTCGAAGCCGGCGGTTTCAGCCCCGGCGAGGGTCGCCGCCAGAACCTTGCCCTGCTCGATCAGCGGAGCGACGAGGCCGAACAACTGGCCCCGGTGCTCCACGCATTCGCCCACCGCGAAAATGTCCGGATGGGAGGTGCGCAGGAAGTCGTCGACCACGATGCCGCGCTGAACTTCCAGCCCGGCGGTCCTGCCGATGGCCGAGTTGGGCCGAATGCCGGCCGCCACCACGACCAAGTCGGCGTCGAGCAGGCGGCCGTCCAACAGTTGCCGCTCGTCGGAGAGCTGGGCGATCTTGCGGAAGACGCGCCGGTTTTGGAACACCATGTAGCCGCCGGTCAAAAAGATCGCGACGAAGACCGCCGCCATGAATTAGTAGGTGTTGCCCTCCACTTCGTCATAGATGCGTTCGATCTCGAGCGCCGCCTCTTGCTCGGCCTCGTTGTTCGAGACCAGCAGGCGCGCCACGGTGGTGGAGACGGAAGCGTGCCTGGGCTGCAAAACTTCGCGGATCAGACGCTTGGCTTCGATGTCGTCCCCGCTCTCGGCGGCTTCGAACATCACGCCCATCACATTCCAGAACTCCGCGAGCGAGTCCGTCAAGAAGCTCTGCTGCTGGATCGTGCGAACCGCCGGGGCGAGCTGCCGCTCTTTATCGAGCGCGTCCTGGAGATCCAGCCGGGTTCGCTCAAACTCGGATTTCCAAGCGACCACGGGGTAGGGCGACGCGCCCTCGGCCATGTCGCGCATAGACAAGGCGATGTTCTGCAAGTTGTCCTGAATGCGCAAGAGCTGCAACGAATCCCGGCGGTTGCGGTCAATCGCCTCGAGCTGGAGCGCCCGCAACCCTTCGATCTGCCGGAGCGAATAGAGCGAAAACAACGCCACGGCGGCGGAGATCACACCCAGGCCGGCGAGCAGGCGCGTCGTTGGATTCGCGGATGTCGACAGGCCGCCCACTTTTGGCACACCCTACTTTAGCCGGGATGGTCGCTCTGGTCGTCCCGCCGCGTGCAGTATGGCGGTGAACGGCAGCTCCGGTGAAACAGACCGACCTTACCGATCTTTTGTCACCGATCTTTCAATGGTTGCCGCAGGGAAGTCTCCGCGCGGTTTGAGGTTTGGCATTCAGAATCGTCGCTTATTCTAATGAAGCGCCGTAACGGCGGGCTTGCGCCGCCTTCGCCAGGGAGATTCCGATGATTCGAGATGTGATGAATCCGGATGTCCGACTCCCGATCCGCTCTGATCGAGCCGATCGAGCCGATCGCGCGTTCGATCCGCCGGGCGGCCTGAAGGCGAGGCACGGGAGCATCACGCTCCAGTGGGTCGAATTCCAGTCGGACCACGATCTTCTCACCGACGAGGAGTCCGGCTGGGACCCCGGCGGAAAAAAGTACCGCAAGCCCCATTGGACTTGGGCGGACGGCGAGACGTCGGGTAGTCCGGTCAGCCATTCCATGTACGGCCAAGTCGAGGTCAACGTCGCAGTCTTCTATGACGCTGGGGCGGGCCCGGAGGAGTTGCCGGTTTGGCTCGTTGGTGTGGCAAGCATCGGACCCGGAACGGACGACACACTGGAGCTCAAGGGCAAGCCTGCCATCCTGAAGCGCGGCATGAATCTGATCGAGTGCACGAGCAAAAAAGGATTCAAGGCCGCCGTTCGGAGGCTCGATCTAGCAATCTCGTGGACCTTTTCGGGCCGCGACATCGAGTCAAACTGGCCGCCCGGACCTGGCCGGGTCTATTCGGGCACGGTGCGGTCGGCGCACGAGGTCTTCGTGACGATCGGTAAGCCCCGTAGCACGGACCCGTTTGACGATGGAAACCGCGACAAAGCAATCACATACTGGCGGATGTCCTTTGCGGTCACGGTCATCGAACAACTCAATACGATCGACCCGCACAGCATTGTAGAGGCGATGCACGGGATCTTCACCAGCTTCGAGCTCAGAAACAGTGTGGCAAACGCCTGGCTTGTGGCGGAAAGCGCGTCGGGAGTAGATTGTCGTTCGATCGTCCAGTACATCAAGAACGTCATCGAGATGGTCGGTTGTCCCGGCAAGGCGGAGTTGGTGCTCGTCTATCCCAAACTGAAAGACAAAGATTTCCCATCGGGAGTGGTTCGATTCGATCTTGCAGCAGAGCCCACTAGCAGCGATTTCGAGGTTGTCGCCACGGCGCCCCCTGCCACCGGCACGAGGGGCGGCCTGGATCTGCCCGAACTGATTCACCCCAACGGCAGGCACAAAGCGATCCTGTTCGACGTTCATGGCGGCCAGAACGCCTTTGAAGCTTGCCTGCGGTTTGAACGCGCCGGCCTGACCCGTTACTACGCCGGAGGCTCGGGAGTCTTCGCGACGAAGGAAAAAGT
>CAYOPA010000415.1:0-5000 GCA_964405625.1 uncultured Bryobacterales bacterium | reverse complement strand
CCTTCATCCTGGTGCACCTCGCACCGATTGCGGCGATCTGGACGGGCGTCACCACCACGTCGGTGATTCTCGCCATCACGCTTTATGTGGTGCGGATGTTCGGCGTCACGGCGGGCTACCACCGCTACTTCTCGCATCGGTCGTTCAAGACGTCGCGCGTGGGTCAGTTCCTCTTCGCCTTCCTCGCGATGAGCTCGGCGCAGAAGTCGGTGCTCTGGTGGGCCGCGCTGCACCGCCATCATCATCGGCACTCGGACCAGGAAGACGATGTGCATTCGCCACTCCACCGCGGGTTCTTCTACTCGCACGTGGGATGGATCTTCGACAAGAAGCACAATGACACGCGCGTCGACGAGGTCCCTGACCTCGCGAAGTATCCCGAGCTGCGCTTCCTCGACAAGCACCAGCTGCTGCCGGCCGTTGCGCTCGGGATCCTCTGCTTCGTGATCGACGGCTGGGCGGGCCTCGTGATCGGGTTCTTCCTGAGCACGGTCTTCCTGTACCACGGCACCTTCTTCATCAACTCGCTGGCCCACGTGCACGGCACGCAGCGATACGTCACGGGCGACACCTCACGCAACAACTGGTGGCTGGCCCTCATCACGCTCGGCGAGGGTTGGCACAACAACCACCACCACTACCCCGGCGCCACGCGGCAGGGTTTCTATTGGTGGGAGATTGATCTGACCTACTACGCGCTACGCGCGATGGCGGCGCTGGGGCTGGTGTGGGATCTGCGCGCCGTGCCCGAGGCGGCGCTGGCCCGCAACCGGGTCGATATCCGGGAGGCTTCGGCGCCGCGATGAAGATCGCCATCATCGGCTCCGGCATTTCCGGCTTGACGGCGGCGCGTCAGTTGCACCGGCGCCACGACGTGACCGTCTTCGAGGCCAACAGCTACATCGGGGGCCACACCAACACCATCCGCTTCGAGCTCGACGGCGAGGAGTGGGCGGTCGACACGGGCTTTATCGTTTACAACGAGCGCAACTACCCGAACTTTTCGCGGATGCTCGCCGAGCTTGGCGTCGAGACGCAACCCACCTCGATGAGCTTCTCGGTGCGTTGCGACCGCAGCGGCATTGAGTACAACGGTACGTCCCTCAACAAGCTCTTCGCCCAACGCACCAACCTGCTGCGCCCCAGCTTTCACGGCATGATTGCGGACATTCTGCGCTTCCACAAGGAAGGCCCGGCGTTGGCGGGCGTCAAGGACGATCTGACCAGCGTGGGCGATTTTGTCGAGCAGGGCGGCTACTCCAAGGAGTTCGCCGAGCGCTATCTGACGCCTCTGGGAGCTTCGTTGTGGTCTTGCCCGGCTGCGGCGTTCCAAAAGTTCCCGATCCGGTTCGTGGTTGAGTTTCTGGCCAACCACGGCATGATGCAGGTGGAAGGGCGGCCCCAGTGGCGGGTGATCCGCGGCGGGTCTTACAATTACGTTGAAAAACTAGTCGAGCCGTTCCGCGACCGCATCCGCCTCAACACGCCGATCCGGTCGGTGGAGCGCCGCGGCGGATTCGTGCGGATCGTGGACGGCTCCGGACAAGAGGGCCGCTTCGACCACGTGCTCTTCGCCTGCCACGGCAACCAGGCCCTGCGGCTGCTGCACGATCCGACCACGGTGGAAATCGAGTTGCTGTCGGCCTTCCCCTACCAGTACAACCAAGCGGTGCTGCACACCGACCCCGCGCCGTTGCCGCGCAAGCGCCTGGCCTGGGCGAGTTGGAACTACCATATCCGCCGCGACAACCCGGAAAAAGTCGCCGTCACCTACAACATGAACTACCTCCAGGGCCTGCCCTGGAAGCATGTATTCAACGTGACGCTCAACGACAGCGAGGGCATTGACCCGGCGCGGATCATCCGGCGCATCGACTATGAGCACCCGCTTTATACGGCGTCGCGAGCGGCGGCCTGGGCGCGGCATGGCGAGATCATCGGCCCCAACCGCACCTCGTACTGCGGCGCCTACTGGGGCTACGGCTTCCACGAGGACGGCGTGCGCAGCGCGTTGGCCGTGACGGACGCGCTCGACAGGGCGGCGGCGGCATGAACAGCGCGCTCTACCTCGGAAAGGTGCGCCATCGCCGGACGTTTCCGGTCGAAAACGCCTTCTCCTACCGCATCTTCCAGGTCTTCTTGGACCTCGACGAGCTCGATACGGTCTTTCGCGGCCGTTGGCTGTGGTCCGCGCGGAAGCCGGCGCTCGCCTGGTTTCGCCGGGAGGACCATCTGGGCGACCCGCAAATTCCGCTCGCCGAGGCCGTGCGGCGGCTGGTCGCCGAGCGCTCCGGACGGCGCCCCGAAGGCTCCATCCGCCTGCTGACCCACCTGCGCTACTTCGGCTACGTGATGAACCCGGTGAGCTTCTACTACTGCTTTGACGCAGCGGGGGAGCGAGTGGAAACCATCGTCGCCGAGATCCACAACACGCCCTGGGGCGAGCGCCATTGCTACGTTCTCCATCAAGCCGACAGCCCGGACGGCGCACATCGGTTTGAAAAAGATTTCCACGTCTCGCCGTTCATGGATATGGACCAGACCTACGTGTGGCGCTTCAACATGCCGGGCGAAGCGCTCAGCGCTCACATGGCCAACTTCAAGCGCGGCGACAAGGTCTTCGACGCCACTCTGTCGCTGGTGAGGCGGCCGATAAGCGGCTGGGCGCTCGCCGGGGCGCTCGCCGGCTACCCGTTGATGACCGTGAAGGTCGTCACGGCGATCTACTGGCAGGCGCTGAAGCTGTGGGCGAAGGGCGCGCCGTTTTTCCCGCATCCGAAGGCAAAAGCCAAACCGACGCGGCAGGAAGCAAAAGCATGAGCGACTCCATCATTCCGCGTTCCATCGAGCGGGAAGAAGCGCCGAGCCGGGGTTTTTTGGACCGGCTGGCCCAAAAACTTGTATTCGGCGTGCTTGAAAAGCTGCCCGAGGGCGAGATCACGATCGTCGACGGGGCCGAAGTCCGCCGCTTCCACTCCGGCGGCGACCTGCGCGCGACGATTACCGTGCACGATCCGACGATGTACGCCGACGTGGCCTTCGGCGGCAGTCTCGGCGCGGCCGAGGGCTACATCCAGGGCCGCTGGTCGTGCGACGACCTCACCGCTCTATGCCGCATCTTTGCGCGCAATCTGGACGTCACCGACGACCTCGAGCGCGGTTGGGCGCGCCTGACCGCGCCGCTGGCCAAGGGCCTCCATCGCCTGCGCCGAAACAGCCGCCAGGGCAGCAGCCGCAACATCCAGGCGCACTACGACCTGGGCAACGACTTCTTCGAGCTGTTCCTCGATCCGACGATGAATTACTCCTGCGGCCTGTTCGACCGCGCCCAGGGCTCTACCGAGTCGATGGAGCGGGCGTCGATTCGCAAGATGGACCAAATCTGCCGCAAGCTCGGGCTGCGCGAGGGCCAAAGCCTGCTGGAGATCGGCACTGGCTGGGGCGCCATGGCCGTGCATGCGGCCAAAAACTACGGTGTGCAGGTCACCACTACGACCATCTCGAAGCGGCAATATGAAAAAGCCGTTCAGCGCGTGGCCGAGGCGGGTTTGCAGGATCGCGTGACGGTTCTGCTCCAGGACTACCGCGACCTGACCGGCCTCTACGACCGCATCGTCTCCGTCGAAATGATCGAGGCGGTCGGGCACGAGTATCTGGAGACGTACTTCGGAGCCTGCGGCCGGCTGCTCAAGCCCGACGGGGCGATGCTCTTGCAGGGCATCACCATGCCCGACCACCGTTACGAGGCCTACCGCCGCTCGGTCGACTTCATCCAGCGCTACGTGTTTCCGGGAAGCTGCCTGCCGTCGGTCACGGCCATCTGCGACGCCGTCAGCCGCTCGTCGGACCTTCGCCCGGCCCATCTGGAAGACATCACGCCGCACTACGCCGAGACCCTGCGGCGCTGGCGGACGAGCTTTTTCGACAACATCGAGCAGGTGCGGGCGCTGGGCTATTCGGAAGCGTTCATACGGCTCTGGGAATACTATCTTTGCTACTGCGAAGCCGGGTTTGAAGAGGGCTCCTGCGGCGATATCCACTTGCTGCTGGCCAAGCCGCGCTACCGGCGAGACACCTTCGCGCTGGGAGCGGACAGAGAGGCGGCGGCTTGAGGAAACTGGTCAATTTTGTGGCCTTCCAGGTTGGTTGGCTGGCCTGTGTGGTCGGCGCGGCCGACGGCAGCCCGTGGCTGGGACCGATCGCCGTGCTGATCCTCGCGGGCGGGCAGTGGGCCGTGTCGTGGCGGTCGATGTCGCTGTTCAAGGTGTTCGCCGTCGCCGGGGTTGTGGGCTATGCGGCGGATTCGCTGCTGGTGGTCGCCGGTTTGATGTCGTTCCCGCCCCAGGCTGCGCTGGGCGCTCCCAGCTCGCTGTGGATGGCGGCGCTGTGGGTCAACTTTGCGACGACGCTTGACGAATCGCTCGCCTGGCTGCGGGGGCGGCCGGCGTTGGCGGCGTTGATCGGCCTGGGCGGCGGGCCTTTGGCGTATTGGGGCGGCGAGAAGCTCGGCGCCATCCGGCTGGAAGGCTGGCCCGCGCTGGCGGCCGTCGGCGTGGAATGGGCGGTCGCCACGCCCTTGCTGCTGGGAACGCTGCGTTGGGCTCAACGAGGAGATGCGCGATGACGCCCTGGGAACTGCTGCTTTGGGGATGGGCCGGCGCGGCCGTGCTGATGGCGGTGTTCTGGCTGATCCAGCTACGGACGCATAACGCCGGCATCGTCGACGTGGTCTGGTCGTTCGGCGTGGGCCTGCTGGCGCTGTGGTTCGCCTGGGGCGCCGACGGGCTGCCCGAGCGGCGCTGGCTGGTCGCCGTGATGGCGGGTCTGTGGTCGGCGCGGCTGGGCGTCTACCTCTTCCGCCGGGTGCTGGGCGAATCCGAGGACGGCCGCTACCAGAAGATGCGCCAAGAATGGGGCGACAAGACCCAGCGCAACCTGTTCATCTTCTTCCAGGTGCAGGCGAGCTGGAGCGTGCTGTTCGCTTTCCCCATGCTGATCGC
>CAYOPA010000414.1:312-5045 GCA_964405625.1 uncultured Bryobacterales bacterium | reverse complement strand
TGCTGGCGCGGCGGCTGGTGGAGCGCGGCGTGCGCTTCGTCGAAATTTACGCCGGCTCCTGGGACGCCCACGCCAACATCGAGGGCAATCACTCCAAGTGGTGCCGCTACACCGACAAGCCAATTGCTGGCCTCCTGACGGACCTGAAGAGCCGCGGGCTGCTGGAGGATACGCTGGTGGTCTGGGCGGGCGAGTTTGGCCGCACGCCGTTCAACGAGAAAGGCGACGGCCGCGACCACAACCCCTGGGGCTTTACGACCTGGATGGCCGGGGGCGGCGCGCAAGGCGGGCGGACGATCGGCTCGACGGACGAAATCGGCCTACGGGCGATCGACAAGCCCTACCACGTGCATGACATTCACGCCTCGGTGCTCCACGCTCTTGGCCTGAACCACCTGTCGCTGACCTACCTGCACAACGGCCGCTCGGAGCGGGCCACGGTGAACGGCGGCAACATCATTGAGGGGCTTTTCGGTTGATCAGTTGATCGGTTGATCAGTAAGAAGGGCCCGATCAACCGATCAACTGTTCACCGTCCTACGGAGCCCAGGCGATCATCTCAATCTCGACCTTTGTCTTCGAGTCCGGGAACTCGACGCCGACCGCCGAGCGCGACGGCTTGATCGCTCCAGTAAAGAACTCCGCGTAGACCTTGTTCATCGCCGGCTTTTCGACCTTGATGTCGGCCATATAGACGACGACTTTAAGCACGTTGTCCAGCGACGAGCCGGCCGCTTCCAGCGCCTTCTTGTGCTTTTCGAGGGTGACGCGCGTCTGGTCCTCGATCGTGCCGCCAAACGGCGTGTCGTCCACGCCCGTCAGCCCCGAGGTGAACACCAGGTTGCCGAGCTTGAGCCCGGCCGGGCTCTTCTCGATCTTGCCGCCGGCGGCCTTGGACGGCGCGGCGGTCGCCAATGCGGCCAAGCCTGCCAGCCCGCCCGCCTTGGCGGCGTTTTGGATGAAATTCCGACGTTCGTTGTTCTCTGCCATGGTTCTCTATCCTTTCTGCAACTCTTCGCGCAGGCGGCGCGCGACGATCTCCTCGTCGCCCTCCTGCATCATCCAGACGCCCACGGAAATGCCGGGCCCGCCGCCCGGGCGGAGCTCGATCTGCGGCTTTCCAGTGCGCATCGCTTCGACCACCTGCTGGCGCGTGCGGCCGACCTTTGCTTCGTCCCAAGTCACCTCCAGGTGCGGGACCATGTTGGCGAGCTCAGGCACGAACATCCGGGTTTGGACGGTCTTGACCTTCTTCGCCTCGCTCGCGATCACCTCGCAGCGGCGCTCCCAGAGCTTCCACTCCGCGTCGTGATCCTTGTTGACATAGAGCTCCACGGCCGCCAGCATGCCGACGAGCTCTTCCTTGTTGACTTTGTTGGTGCGGCACAGCGAATCCGAGTTCGGCGAGGCGTTCATGCGAGCCGCCGTAATCAGATCCTTGCGCCCGAACAGCAGCCCGGCGGACTGCGGTCCTCGGATGCCCTTGCCGCCGGAGAAGGCGACCAAGTCAAAGCCAATCTTCTGGAAGCGGTAGAGGTTGTCCACCGGCGGCACGTCCGCGGCGGCGTCAATCAGCGAAGGGATCTCGTGCTTGCGGCACAGCGCCACCCATTCCTCGTGCGCGATCTTGCCGTTCGGCGTGGCCGAGTTCAGGTAGAACGACATCGCCGTTTTGTGATTGACGGCCCGCTCGAGCTCCGCCACCGTTTCGACTTCGATCATCTTCACGCCGGCGTTGCGGATGGCGTGATCGTAGCCGTTGCGGTGGGATTTTTGGACGATGACCTCGTCCTTCATGCCGTGCGTGTCCGGGATCATCCGGATCTTGTCACGGTCAGTCCCGGCCACGCAGGCGGCGGTGGCCTGCGACAGCGCCGAAGCGCAGCCGGCGCTTACCAGCGCCGAGTCAGCCTTGACCAACTGGGCAATGCGCTCGCCGACGGCGTCGTGGAGCTCGTTGAGGCGGACGTACTTAGTGGACGCCTCGGCGATCGCGCCCACGACTTCGGGCGGCATCAGTGAGGCGGTCAGCGCGGTGTAGGTGCCGGCGGCGTTGATGATGGGCGTGACGCCGAGCTCGGCGATCAGGTCGCGGCCGGCGGCGCCGGAGCGGGCCGCGGCGACCGCGTTCGAAGGCAGCAAGCCTCCAATCAGCGGCAACCCGGCGAGGCTGCTGAGGAAATTGCGGCGATTTGCATTCTTCCAGGTCATGGTGGCTCTCCGCGGTCGCCGGCGACCGTGGAGGCTCGTCGGAAGACCTGCTTTGCGATCGATGTCTTCAGTCCACGTAGGCGATGCAGTCGATTTGCAAAAGTTGCCCTTTGCGGCGGAACCCGGTGGTTCCAAAATACGACCGGACCGGACGGGGGTCGGCAAAAAATGTGTTGTAAACGTCGTTCATCGGCTCCCAGTTGGTTTCCGGGTCGACAAGCGAAACTTGCACTTTGAGGACATTGTCCATCGTGCTGCCGGCGCGGGCGAGCGAATCTTTCATGATGGTGAGCGCGTCGCCGGTTTGGCGCTTGATGTCGCCAGGGCCGTCGGGCCGTCGCTCCGGGTACCAGCCGCCGATGCCGCTTAGGAACAGTAGGTTCCCCGAGCGCATCGGCCCGCCCACGCTTTCCTTCTTGGGATGCCACGTTTCGGCGGCGCCAGCTGAAGCCGCGCCGGCCAGACCCAGCGCCGCGGCCGTCAAGGCGGCGCGGCGGCTGGTCTTGTCGTCTTTCTTGTTCTCGGCCATCGTCTGCTACACCTTGCCTTTCTGCTGCGAGGGATCGGTCGGCATCCCACTGTAGGCGTGCCGCTTGGCGGTGAACCGTGCGGTCGGGTATTCGCCCAGATTGATCTCGCCGGCCATGCGGTCGCCGTCGATCTTGCCGCTGAACTTGTAGCCCAGCTTGGAGCCCTCCATCGGCAGGACGCTGGAAAACTCCACCGTGTCACCCGAGGCCGTACCCTTCACGGGCCCGCGGACCAACGAGCCCACGTGGGTGCCCGCAATCTGACTGCCTGCCACTTCCAGGAAAAGCAGGTGCTGCGCCGAGCCGCGCGTGAACTCGACCGAGACATCCCAGCGTCCGGACAGATCGTGGCTGGGGGCGGTCGTCGACTTCTTCGATTTCGGCTTCGGCGCGTTCTTCAGGATCTCGGTCAGCCGGTCGGCTACGATCTTGTGCTCTTCGGGCTTCATGGCCACCGGGCGGATCTGGAAGCTCGATCCGTCGCCCGAAGCGTGGGTCATGATGCCTGGGCTGCCGTCGAGTAGCAGGTCATGCACTTCGCCGGCGGTGATGCCGGTCTTCGACGGATCCCAGGAGACTTGCAGAGTGGGGAACGGGCCGCCGCGGCTGGGGCCGCGCACTTCCGTCTTCACTCCCGGCACCTTCGTCACCTTGTCGGAGATGTGCTTGTACCAGCCCTCCCACATCTTGTATTCGTCCTGGATGTCGCGGCTGTTGATAAAAACTTCAACCGCCACGGTCATGCCGACGATCTCTTCCTTGCTGACCTTCATCGGCCGGCCGAAGGCGTGGTGTGGGGCGGAGTTCCACCAGGCGGCGCGCACCAGGTCCTCGCGTCCCACCAGCAAGCCGGCTGTCTGCGGGCCGCGCGTGATCTTGCCGCCCGAGTAGCAGACCATGTCGGCGCCGGCCGCCATGTAGGGATTGGGGACCATCAGGTAGTCCGCGGCGGCGTCCACCAGCACCGGGCTGCCGGCGGCCTTGGCGATCGGCGCCACCTCGGCCAAGCTGAGCGGCACGTTCTCGAAGCGATTCCCCAGCACCATGATGAGCGCGGTCTGCGGACCGATAGCGGCCTTCAGCTCGGCCGCCGTGTTCACTTCCACCGTCTCCAGCCCGCACATCCGCACCGCGTGATCGTATTGGTTGCGCGACGAGGCCGGGATGATGACTTGCTTTTTGAGGCCGTCCAGGTTCGGAAGCTGATGCATCCGCTCGGGGTCCGTACCCGCGACCACCGCACAGGTTGCGTGCGACAGCGCCGCCGCCGCGCCGGATGTGACGATCGCCCAAGGCGTCTCCATCAAGCTGGAGATGCGCTTGCCACAGGCCTCCATCAGGTCGTCGATATCGACGTGGTAGTGCGAGGCGTGCTCGATCGCCTCGATCACCTCGGGCAGCAGACGCGAGCCGCCGTTGATGGTCAGCGTCGCGGTGCAGTTGATGAAAGGCTTCGCTCCGAGGCGGGTGTACACATCGGGCGACGGCTCATCGCCGACTTTGGCCGCGGCCGGCGCGGCTGAGAGCGGACGCGCTCCGGCGTCAGCGAGAAGGGCCGCTACCGCGGCTGTTGCGCCAAACCATTGCCGGCGCGTCGAACGAGTTGGAGACGACATGTACGTCCTCCTTTGGGTCACTGGGGTGCAAGATGCAAAAAGCGCGGCTACCAGGCCAGCGCTCCCTATTGTGACGGAAGATCTCTCCAGACGCCAGTGTCGTTTATCGGGAATCGGGACAAACTGAGAATTTTGTGTCTCCAATGAGAGACGGAAAACGGGCCGACGTTGCCGCCGGCCCGTTGTTGCTTACGCTGAGACTGGGTCTCAGTAGTCGTCGTGGTGCGCCGGCGCCACCGGGGCGGACTTCTTCTCCGGCAGATCGGCGATGATCGCCTCGGTCGTCAGCATCAGGCCCGCGATCGAGCCCGTGGGGTTCAGGCTGTTGGGGCAGTAGCGGGCGCAATTGCCCATGCTGCGACAGGCGAGACAGCCC
>CAYOPA010000414.1:0-302 GCA_964405625.1 uncultured Bryobacterales bacterium | reverse complement strand
GATCGAGCCCGCGTTCTGCAGAGCCGTGCGGGTCACCTTGGCGGGGTCAATCACACCCGCCTCGACCATGTCGCCATAGGTCTCGGTCAGCGCGTTGAAGCCGAACGTCGGCGAGCTGTTCTCAAGAACCTTGCCCACCACGATCGCGCCTTCCTGGCCGGCGTTCTGCGCGATGTTGCGCAGCGGCGACTCCAGGGCCCGGCGGACAATCGCCACGCCCACCTGCTCGTCGTGATCGGCGAGCTTGAAGCTGTCGAGTACCAAGCCCGAGCGCAGCAGAGCCACGCCGCCGCCGGGGACGA
>CAYOPA010000413.1:0-5049 GCA_964405625.1 uncultured Bryobacterales bacterium | reverse complement strand
GCCTTTTTCTTCGCCGTCAGTTCCTCACCTCACCCTGACCGTAAAACGATGCTTCTCCAAAGACGCCGCTTTGGCCTCGGATAATGGCCGTGGTCACGCGATCGTCCGGGCCTACGTCGAGTGTCACGATGCTTTCGGCGGTCTGGAATGGCGCAAGGTCGAAGCGTGGTCCTGTGACGCCGCCATCGTCGGGCATCGCCGTGCCTTTCACTGCGATGCCAAGCTGGAACCAGCCACCATTTTGCTGGGCTGTCATCTTAGCTGAGACGACGACTATGCCGTTGCCTTTGCCGAAGTTCATCGTGGCTGTAGCTGGTTCCATGTTGCGGGCATAGACGACGGTGAGCGCGCCGAAGACGCCTGTCCAATTGCCCGTGCCGCCGTTGCCGACGTTGTCATCCTCGACCAGCTTTGAGGCGTTGCCGTCGAGCGCGCAGACCTGCTCGCGAAGAATGCCAGAAGCCCAATCGTAAGCGAACTCGAACAAGGCATCGGCGACAAGCCACCACCAGAGGCCGCGCTGGATCACGCCATCGATGATCCAGAGCTTGGCGACGCCGGCCTGTACGGACCTGCCCTTTGCCTTCTCAGCGCCGGGCAGGTTCGATCCGATCATTTCGCCCAGCTCGGGGATGCCGCCCCCGCGCCGCCGGCGCTTGCGCCGGCCGTGCGGCTGGGTGCGCAGCTTGCGCGGGCGAAGGTAGCCGCGCACCACGTCATCCCAGCCGAACGACAACAGAGTGAGCAGCAGATTGCCAGCTGCGGGGAAGAAGGTCTCGACGTACAGCACCCACGGCGGATCGCACGGATTGGAGAACACGCGAAGGATCGTGTTCACCTTATCGATGAAGCTGGGGGCTTTAGCCACCGCGCGCGGCTCCTGTTAGGACACTTCTTTAGTGGCCTTGAGCTGACTGGCGACCAGACCAGCGATGGCAATAAGAGCGCCGGTGATTTGCTCGACGGTTGCCGCGTCAGCGATGCCTTTAGAGACGATTGCGCCGCCGCCGAATGTGAGCAGGTGGCGCAGGAGTGAAAGGCCTAGCTTGATGAGCATGGGAGGGTCCTCTTGATGTTGCGACGCATCGTGCAGGAGAGGCAGGAATTGGTGATAGAAGTCGGCCACACGCGCCCATCTGTCGTGCAGGTTGACGTTGCGCCTAGCGGCGTACAGATCGGGTTCGCGGTTCGGGCGGAAGGCTGTGCGAAGCGGCATTTGCTCCGGGTGGAACCACCCTTCGGTCACGCCGCGAACGAGGATGGCCGCAGCGGTATGGTGATCGAGCGCTAGGTCGGGCTCGTTGACGAGATCAATGCCGAGCGCCTCGGCCGCGAAGGCGTAGTTTTTGCGCCATGTGAGCTGCACGTAGCCTCTGCCGTAATAGGCGTGCCCTGTTTCCGGGTCCGGCTCAGCGTAGGGCTTGCCAGCCAGCAGGCGGCGGGCTTCTTGGTCGCTCTTGGCAAAGCGCTCACGCACGGGCTCGTAGATGGGGCCGACTTCTTGGCGCACCGTGGCGAGCAGATAGGCGACCTGTCGCCGGTCTGAGACACCGGCGCGGGCCGCAGTGTCTGCGATTTCTTGCAGGCGCTCAAGCGCACCGGCTGTCTTGGGCCTGATCTGGTCGGGCCATTCGTTGCGGTCGTTCTCAAGCCGGTAAGGCATGTGCTTTGTCCCGTCAGAAGGTGAGTGCGCCGCCGAACGTGTGTACGGCGTTGACGCCGACTTGCAGGATGCGACCGGCGACCGGCGTGGTGCCGATGTTGTCGAGCACGCGCGTCAATGACAGGTCGGTCGGCCACGAAGGGGGAGGGGCCGTGCTTTGGCGCAAGCCGGCGCTCGTGGTCGGCGTCGCGTCCGTCCTGTAGAGCATCAGGGCGTAGCGGGTGCCTGCGGTGAGCGCGAGCGCCGGGTTGACCGCCTGTGAGCGCGTGAAGGTGCCGAAGGAGGGTTCGGCGACCGGCGTTCCTGACCAGATGATCGCCTGTATCGTGGCGACGCCGGTCATGGTGACGATGAACGGCTGATAGGTGCCGCCGGCGGTAGTGTCGGCTCGCCACGCGATTTCTGAGAGGGTGGCGTTGCGCAGCAACACGAGCTGCCAGCCCTTGCCGGCGTGCGTGCTCGAATTAGGGGTCTGGCCGACTGGCCAACCCCACGTTTCCGTCTGCGCACCGCCACCCGATGGCGCTTGCCATGATGGCGCTAGACCGGGCTGATTGGAGGTGAGGACTAGGCCGGGCGCACCCGGCGAGACGACTAGCCAGCTCTCCGCGCCGCGCACCAGCACGTCGCCGGGAAGGTCGCCTAGGGCGTCGAGAGAAAGCGAGACATCTTGCCTTGAGGCCATGGAGTACACCCTTTGTCCTGTGTCACTGTCGAGCCACGTGAAGGCTCGGCCGTACATTGCCATCACCTGCACGTCGCGGGGAAGAAGCGCCGTGCCGGCTGTCGCCTCGGCTGCGGCCACCTGTTGGCGCGCAGAGGACATTTTTGCCGCCCACTGCGCCTGACGGAAGCGCTCCATCTGATCCAGTTGGACTTGCTTTTTCCGGCGCGGCATTTTCGGCCAAGCGCGGATCCGCAGCTTCCCGCGCCATGTGTCAACGATGACGACGCCCTTGTAGGTCGGCAGAAGGTTCCGCTTTTTTCCCGGCTGGATCAAGGTCACGGGAGACGCTCCGGCTCGGGGGGTTAGAGCGGGGTGCCGGTGACGGTCACGCCGACTGAGTAGGCGATTTCCGTGTTCGGCTTCTGCCAGCGCAGCCAAGCGGACGCCACTGCGAGGGTGGCGGATGGAAGGCCTGTCAGCAGGACCTCGTAGGGACCTACCACGTCCTCCGCGACAGCAAGCGGACCCACAAAGTCCAGAGCCGGGTTTTGGTCTGGAAAGCCCATACCGACCGCTGCTTGCAGCACCCAGCCGGCCGGGGGGGCCGGCGGGGTGACGGTGAGCCGCAGCTCTCCGGCGTTCAGGGTTGCCGCAGCGACGACGCTGACAGGAGGAAGCCCGCCCTTACTGCCGGGCGATCCGAGCAGGTTGAGGAAATCCGGCTGACCGCGCACGACACGCAAGTTTTCGCCGACCCACTTGTTCGAGCCTAAGAAGGGCCGCCCTTCGGCGAAGCTGTCCCATGGCGCTCGCGCCAAGTCGGGCATGAGCTTCCACATTTCGCGCAGGGTGGCGAATGTGGTTCGCGTCGTCTGCTGGGCGACGGTGCGCGGGTTGGCGGGGATCACGTGCCTACGGGCGTATTTGATCCCGCGCCAGCGGGCGAAGACGAGCGATTTGCCAACTTGGCCTTCGCCGCCGAAGCTGAGCAGCGGAGTGGTGACTTTAGCCATTATCTATCCCTTTCATCCCAAGGAGGATCATTTGTGACCGGACCGACAAAGTCGGGAGCCGGACCCTTGTGCCGGATGGTCACTTCATAGAGTTGGGAACGCGCGACGAGGCGGACACGGTTTAAGTTCATGCCGCAGCACTTCTCAAGGACCTGCCAGAAGCCTGCGTACCAGACAATAGGCCTGTGCGCAGGGTCACACAGCACATGGAAGCTCTTGCGGCGGGTGATTTCGTAGTCGCAGACGATATAGGCGATGTCGTCGGGCTGACGGCTTGGCGCGGTCGGCTGATTGATCACCTGCGAGATAGCCTCAGCGGCTTCCTTTGGTGCCTGCTGAAGCGGCGTCGGAGGGCTCTTGCGGCGTCCGAAGGTCACGATCTTAGGCTTCATGGAGACGGTTCCTTTCGTGTTGGCGGCGCGTCGTGTGCGCCTGCTTGCAGGGTGGCCCGAAGCGGGCAGAGCGGTCAAGGCCGAAGAGCGCAGCGTGCCTTGACGGCTCGTTGTGCCGCTTCGGGCACTATCGGCAGGCGCATTTGGCGGAAATCTGCGCTTTCGAGGTGATGTTACAGATCATCTCTTACTGTCGAGTTAAGTGGCGCGCGTCGCGAGGCCGGGCTTTCGTGTTCTCGGTTTGTGCTGGTTGAGCGCTTGGGGAGCCGCTTGCCGCAGCGTCCGGATAGACCCCCTACCTACCCTTGTAAGTCTGTAAACAGACTTACAAGGGAGTGTCTGGGCAGGCGGGCAATCGTGCAGCGGTTGTGGACGCAAGGCACTGGAAGCGGACCCCTTGGGGACGCAAGGCTCCAGTGCCAGCGGGAACGATTGCCCGCCTGCCCAGACACGATAGGTGGGGGTCTGAGGGACGCGCATCTTTAAGGCTCTCGCCATCGCCACGGCCATGCGGTAGGCGGATCGCCTTGCCATACGATGCAGTACTGCTCGACGTGCGGACGGTCGTAACACGTGATGATTGCCTCGACAAAGCGCCGCCACGAGATTTCGGCGACGCGCCAATTGCCTTTTTCTGGCTTACGCTTCTTGAGCTCGCGCCGCTGCGGACTGGCATAGTCGGGAGACTGCCAATAGCGCTTGCAGCCTTCGAACTGCTCGGGAGCCTTACTCAGGTACTTCGCTACGTAGGCTGCGGCCTTGCGGGTGCTTTCAATCTTCTCAATTCCGACGACGGGGCTGTCGGCCATCTGAGCCATTTGCTCTGACAACCAACTTTGCTCAAGCCAGCGACATCGGAGCATGATGTGGAGATGCGGAAAGCCCGACTTGTGCGGCTCCAAGACCGCGAGGAAGGGCACGCTTTTGAGCTTGTATCGGCGCTTGATGCGGCGGCGAAGCTCTCGCCAATGTCTTACGAGAGCGCGCGCCGCCTCGCCTGGACTTTCGCCGGGTTGCGGTCGGTGCGTCAGCGTCAGGAACCGGTTCGGCTTGCCGTCGCGGGCTTCGAATTTCAGCCGGCGGATGCGCCGAGGCCGGCAGATTTGGCAATGCCAGCGCTTGCAGAAAAGCGGCACGGCCTGAAAGCTTGCGTTTTGCTGCTTGACGAGTACGGCCTCTGTGCATAGCATGATGTTGCCCTGTCGGTTGACGCTCCGGCTTGGGTTGGAGGTGCGGGGAAAAGGCCGGGTGCAAACCCGGCCTTTTTCTTCGCCGTCAGTTCCTCACCTCACCCTGACCGTAAAACGATGCTTC
>CAYOPA010000412.1:0-5057 GCA_964405625.1 uncultured Bryobacterales bacterium | reverse complement strand
GGCGCCTCGATGCTCTGCTACGTCACGCCTAAGGAGCACCTGGGCCTGCCAAACAAGGAAGACGTGAAGCAGGGCCTGATCGCCTACAAGATCGCCGCCCACGCCGCCGATATCGCCCGCCACCGGCCCGGCGCCCGCGACTGGGACGACCGGCTGTCGAAGGCGCGTTTCGAGTTCGACTGGGAGACGCAGTTCAACGAAGCGATCGACCCGGAGACCGCGCGGGCCTACCACGACGAGACGCTGCCCGAAGAGGGCTACAAGTCGGCGCGCTTCTGCTCGATGTGCGGCCCCAGCTTCTGCTCGATGAACGTTTCAAGCCGCGTGTCGGACTTCACCATGGAAGATGCCGAGGCGGTGCTGCGGGGTGAAGAGCTGGTGACGCTGAGCGGGGACTAGGTCCGCCCTTCCCTTACCCCAGCCAGCCGTCGAGGAAGGCGTAGGCCTCCTCGCGCTGCGGGTCAGGGAAATCGTGACCGCATTGCGGGTGGGCGGCGACCAGCCGTCCGCCCGCTTTGTACACTTTTTCGTAAACCGGCCGGGCCGCCTTCAGGCAGCGGTAGACGCCGGTCACCTCAAAGTTGTGATCGTCCACCGGGGCGTTGATGTAGACCGGGCGCGGGGCGATCGTCGCCAGCAGCTCGGTAAAGTCAAACGGCATCCGCTTGGGGTCGAGCTGGTGGCGCTCGCGGATGATCGGCATGTACTTGTCCTGCCCCCAACCCTTCAAATCGCCGCCGTAGTACTGAAAGAACGAATTGAAGCCGCAGCTCGTGACGGCAGCCTTCACGCGCGGCTCAAAGACGGCGACGAACAGCGCGTTGTGGCCGCCCAGCGAGTGACCGATGGCGGCGACGCGTCCGCCGTCCGCCTGCTCCAGCGATTCCAGCAGATCCACGCCGCGGCTGTGATTGTAGATCGCCTTCATCGTCGTGCTCTCGTAGCCGAGCTCGAAGGGATCGCGCTGGGGGTCGCCCATGGTGGGGTAGTCCGGCGCCAGCACGACGTAGCCGCGCTGCGCCAGTTCCTTGCCGTAAGCGCGATTGGGGCGCGGGCCTTCTCCGGCGACGATGCGCTTGCCGAGCTCGCCCGTCGGGTGCAATGCCAGCGCCGCCGGACGCTTGCCGGGGGCGTCGGGGATGTACAGATGCGCCGGGACCGGATCGCCGGCCTTGGCCTCGTAGGTGATGCTCCGCAGCAGGTAGCCGTCGCCCCGGCTCTCGTCCAACACCTTCACGTTCAGCGGCGGCCGCGGCCCGCTCGGAAACGGCCCCATCACTGATTCCATGTGGGAGATGATGTGAGCCCGGCGCCGCAGCCAGTCGGCTTCGGAGCGCACCGGGCGTCGCTCGCCGGTCGCGGCGTCGAGGTAGTACAGCAGGTCGTCGTGCTCGGCGTAAGCGGGCGCTCCTCCCGCGCCAAATGCGGGGGCGGCGGCGAGGGCGAGCAGCAGTTGGCGGCGGGTCATTCTTGGATCGAAGTATACCCGCCCGGCCCATGCTGCGAGTAACGGTACGAGGCTGTGAAGGGTCGAACCTGTATGAGAGCCACTACGATGAAATACTTTGGCGCGGTCGCCCTGGCGCTGCTGTTGGTCACAACCGGCGGGCTCGCTTCGGCGGAATCCCACGCCAGCAAGGCGTCGGCCGAGCTCAAGGGCCCGGACGGCAAGACGGTCGGGACCGCCACGATGACGCAGACCGCGCATGGCGTGTTGCTGCGGGTGGAGCTCAGCGGAGTCGCTCCGGGCCGGCGCGCCTTGCATTTTCACGAGAAGGGCGCGTGCGAGGGACCGGACTTTGCGTCCGCCGGCGGCCATTTTAATCCGCACGACGCCAAGCACGGTTTTTTGACGGGCGTAGAGCCGCACGCCGGCGACATGCCGAACTTTGAGGTTCCGGCCTCGGGCAAGGTTGTAGTGGAGAGAATCAACACCATGGTCACGCTGGCTGAGGGCCGCCCCGCGTCCCTTTTCGGCCCCGAAGGAACGGCGTTGGTCATCCATGACGGGACCGATGACTACAAGTCCCAGCCCGCCGGCGACGCCGGCGACCGGATCGCTTGCGGCGTGGTGAAGAAGGCGCGTTAGGATCGGCAAGAGGCGATTTGCGACGGAAGCGCATGGCGGAGTAGAGCCCCGGGGCGACAGCCTTGGGACAGAGGGGCCGCGGCGCTCTGCCGTCAGCGCCCACACCCAGAAGTAAACCCGGCCCTCACGGGCCGGGCTATTGGTATGCCGCCCTACGGGCTTGTTGCGCCGCGGACAACGGCGCATGAGCCAGCATCCACGGGGATCTTTCTTCGTTGCCTTGACAAATCGGAATTCCCGCTTGCATCAGGCGGCGTCAGTGCGCTCTGATAGCACGTATGCCGAACCGTCGCGAATTTCTCGCCGTCCTGCCCGTCGCCTTGTTGCCGGCTTGTGGCGGCCCCTCCGAGCAGGCGGCCGAAACCCCGGCTGAAACCCCGGCCGCAAAGCCTTATTGGGCCTTTTTCGGCCCCTACACCCGCGAGACCTCGCGCGGCATCTACCGCAGCCGCTTTGACGCCGCGACCGGCGAGCTCAGCGACCCCGAGCTGGCGGCGGAAATTGAGAGCCCCTCCTACCTCACCATCCATCCCAACGGCAAGTTCCTTTACGCCGTCAGCGAGACCAGCGAGGGCACGGTCACGGGATTTACGCTGGACGCCGCGACTGGCGCGTTGACCAAGATCAACACGCAGCCCACCAAGGGCGGCGCGCCGTGCGATCTGGAGGTCGACCAGACCGGCAAGATGCTGGTGGTCGCCAACTATTCCACCGGCTCGACGATCGCCTATCAGGTCGCCGAGGACGGCTCCTTGAGCGAGCCCTCGGATTTTCATGAGCACAAAGGCTCCAGCGTTCACGCCCGGCAGAAGAGCCCGCACGCGCACTCGGTGGATTTTTCGGCCGACAACCGCTTTGTGATGGTGTCGGACCTCGGCATCGACAAGGTGCTGGTCTACGAAGCCGACGTGGCCAACGGCAAGCTCAAGCTCGTGGGCTCGGGCGCAACCCCGGCCGGCGGCGGCCCGCGCCACTTCGCCTTCCATCCCAACGGCAAGCTCGCGTTCACCAACAACGAGATCTCTTCGGCGATCACCTCGTTCCAGTACGACGCGGCCAGCGGCGGGTTGACGCCGATTGAGACGATCTCCACGCTGCCCGAGCCGGTGGAGGGCAACTCAACGGCCGAGCTGCAAGTGCATCCCAACGGCAAGTTCATCTACGTCTCCAACCGCGGGCACAATTCGATCGCGCTGATCACCGTGGACCCGGCGACCGGCAAGATGGAGCGCAAGGCGAACTATTCGACCCTGGGCGAGACGCCGAGGAACTTCGCCATCGCGCCCGGCGGGGAGTACATGCTGGCTGCCAATCAGAACACGCACAACGTGGTGGTGTTCAAGCTCGACCCGGGTACGGGCGAGCTGACGCCGACCGGGCGGCAGATCACGGTCAACGCGCCGGTCTGCATCGTCTACCATCCGGTGGCGTAGGCCGGTCGGCAGCCGCTGTTACGGGAGCCGCTGCCGGTCGCGTTCGCGCTCTTCCAGCAGCCGGTCCAGTTTCGCCTCCACGCGGGTTAGCTGCTCCTGCATGTGGTCGAGCTCGACGCCCTCGTCGGCCCCGACGAACATGGCGCTGATGCTGCCCGCCAGCGTGGACAGCAGGCCCAGGCCGCACAGCATCAGGATGACCGCCAGCATTCGGCCGCCGACGGTTTGCGGGGCGATGTCGCCGTAGCCGACGGTGGTGACGGTAACGATGGCCCACCACAGACCGCCCCAGACGCCGTCTTGTACGCTGTCGGGCTCCAGCAGCGAGAGCAAGGCGCCGCCCGCCACCGTCAGCAGGGCGCTGAGCGTCCCCACATAGAGCAGTCCCGTGCCGCCCGAGCTGCGCCGCATCGCCTCCATGCCGCGCGCGGTTACGGCCAATACCCGCACGACTCGCAGCAGGCGAACCAGCCTCGCCACGCGCACCAAGCGGATACTTGCCAGCAGATCAGGCAGGGCGGGGAACGACAGCACGACGACCAATACGCCCAGCCAACTCCGCACAAGTTGGCGGGGACGGTTCGCGGCGCACAGCGTAAGCAGTGTCAGCTCGACGAGGAAGACGGCCCAGACGGCCCAGTCCGTGATCGCCACCCACAACCGGTCGTCGCCGCGTTCCTGGGCGATCAGCACGGGGACGGTGGCGACCGCGCCGAACGCAACGACCCAATGCAGCGGCTTCTCGATGCGTCTATAAAGCCACTCGTAGCCTGGCCGAACGGAGAAGGGATGGGACTTCAGGGGCATGGAAAGAGTTTCGGCGCTGGGATGCAACTCCGATTTTCGGAACCGAAGCCCGACCCGATAGCCTAACTCCGATTGAGCGTAGCGACAAGTCTCCTGTACAAGTCGCCAAGTTCAAGGACGCGCCGGCCCGGCGCCGTCCGGTTTACATCTTGTACTGGCCCAAGTCCTCGTCCGAGAGGCCCTCCAGCCAGCGCCGCAACTCCTCGGAGTTGGCCTTGTCGCTGACGGCCTGGCTGACTTTGGACGACTGCAACACATCGTTATCGACGTAAATGGGGCAGTCCATGCGCAACGCCAGAGCCAGGGCGTCGCTGGGGCGCGAGTCGATCGAAACGATCTCGCCGCCGCGTTCGAGCCAGATCACGGCGTAGAAAGTGTCGTCCTTGAGCTCGTTGACGACCACCTTGCGGACGCTCATTTCGGCGCCCAGCAGCACATTCTTGATTAAGTCATGGGTCATCGGACGGGGCGTGGTGACCTTTTCAATCTCCAACGCGATGGCGTTGGCCTCGTAGGCGCCCACCCAGATGGGCAGAACCGAATTCCCCTCGAGATCGCGCAGGATGACGATCGGCAACTGGGTGACCGGATCGAGCATCAGCCCGCGGATCTTCATTTCGATTTCCATGCCGTCATTCTCGCCGTTGGGGAAGCTGGTGGCAAGGGCGGGGACAACGCATGGGCGCGTAGGGGCGGGCGGAAGCCCGCCTAAAACCGCACGATATGCG
>CAYOPA010000411.1:0-5063 GCA_964405625.1 uncultured Bryobacterales bacterium | reverse complement strand
GGCATCCGCACCATCATGATTACCGGCGACCACCCGGTGACGGCGGCCTACATCGCCCGCGAGCTCGGAGTCGGCGGGCACGGCCAATCACTCACCGGCGCGCAGGTGGAAGCGCTCTCGGACGACGAGCTCGACGGCGTTGTGGAGAAAACCGGCGTCTTCGCGCGGGTCTCTCCGGAGCACAAGCTGCGCATCGTGGCGGCGCTGCAACGCCACGGCGAGATTGTCGCCATGACGGGCGACGGCGTCAACGACGCCCCGGCCCTCAAGCGCGCCGACATCGGCGTGGCCATGGGAATCACCGGCTCCGACGTGGCCAAAGAGGCGTCGGACATGGTGTTGCGGGACGACAACTTCGCCACCATCGTCGCCGCCGTCGAGGAGGGCCGCATCATCTTCGACAACATCCGCAAATTCGTCCGGTATCTGCTCTCGGCCAACACCGGCGAGCTGCTGGTGATGTTCGCGGGGCCGCTGCTGGGCATGCCGCTGCCCCTGCTGCCGTTACAAATCCTGTGGATGAACCTGGTCACCGACGGGCCGCCGGCGCTGGCGTTGGGCGTGGAGCCGGCCGAGCGCGACGTGATGCACCGGCCGCCGTTTGAGCCGGGCGAGAGCGTCTTCAGCCGCGGGATCGGCGTCGCCATTCTGTGGGGCGGCCTCTTGATGGGAGCGGTGGCGCTGGGGCTGGGCCGGAGCTATTGGTCGCGCGGTCTGCCGCAGTGGCAAACGATGATCTTCACGACGCTGATCTTGAGCCAGATGATGCGGGCGCTGGCGACCCGGTCCCACAGGCAGTCGCTGTTTTCGATGAGCGTGATGTCGAACTGGTATCTGTATGCGGCGGTGGCGGGCTCGACGGCTTTGCAGCTTGCGGTGGTCTATCTCCCCCCGGCGCAGGACCTGTTCTCCACCATGCCGCTGTCAGGGTTTGACCTTGGCGTCTGCGTGGCGGCGGCTTCGTTGAATCTGTGGGCGGTGGAGATCGACAAGCTCGTCCAGCGACGGCGGGACGGCTAGAATAGTGCTCGCCATGCAGCGACGCACCTTTCTCACCGGCTTGGGCGCGGCGGCGGCGCAATTGCCCGGCGCCCGCGCTCAATCCAAATCCACCACCATCGGGATCGTCGGCGGCCGTTTCGGCGCTACCTTCCAGTGGCATTTGCACCCCGAGGCCAAGGTCGAGGCCGTCTGCGACATCCGCAAGGACCGGCTCGACACCTTGGGCGAGGTCTATCGCTGCGATAACCGCTACGACGACTTCCAGCAGATGCTCCGGCATCCCGGCCTGGACGCCGTCGGCGTCTTCACCCCCGCGCCGCTGCACGCCTGGATGGCGGTTCGCGCCATGGAGGCCGGCAAGCACGTGATCAGCGCGGTGCCGGCCGGGCTGTCCGTCGAAGAGCTCGAGCGGCTGCTGGAAACCGTGCAGCGCACCGGCATGCGCTACATGATGGCCGAGACCAGCTACTACCGCACCGAGGTCATCACCTGCCGCGAGATGGCCGAGCGCGGCGAATTCGGCACGATTGTCTATTCCGAGGCCGAATATCACCATGACGGGCTGCTGGAGCTGATGTTTGACGAGCGCCGCCTGCCCACTTGGCGCCACGGCTTTCCGCCCATGTGGTACCCCACGCACTCCACCGGCATGATCGTGCCGGTCACCGGCGAGCGGCTGCGGGCCGTGTCGGCCATCGGCTGGGGCGACGACCACGAAGTCTGCCGCACCAACGCCTACCAAAACCCCTTTTGGAACACCACGGGGCTGTTTGAAACCTCCACCGGCAAGGCCAGCCGCATCACCGTCGCCTGGCACATCGCCGCCGGGGGGACCGAGCGCGGGCATTTCTACGGCGACCGGGCCTCCTACATCATGAGCCGTCCCGAGGGCTCGCCCAACACGATTGTCCGCATCGCCAAGAACGGCGAGACCGTGATCGACTCCAACGGTTATCCGGAGGGCAAGGTCGAGCAGCAGCCCGCCCCGAAGGCGGATTACATGGATCGGCTGCCCGAGCCGATGCGCGTGCAGTCGGGCCACGGCGGTTCGCACACGCACTTGAGCTATGAGTTCATCCAGGCGATTCGGGAAGACCGCCACCCGAGCGTGAATGCTTGGGAGGCGGTGGCGTATACGCTGCCCGGTCTGGTGGCGCATGAGTCGGCGCTCAAGGGCGGCGAGCGGCTGAAGATTCACGACTACGGCAAGGCTGCGGCGTAGACCTGATTTGTCGCGAGGCTCAGCCTCGCTTGCACGGCAAAGCCGTGCGCCACAGGGGTGCGGATTACAATCAGGCATCGATGACCCGACGCAGGTACTGGCGGCGGCTACGAGACGCGGCTGACCAGCTACAGCAACCTCGAAATCACGGCCGGGACCAAAATCGCCGACGCCGGCATCGCCCTGGCCAATGGGCTTGAGCCGTCGAAGCCTCCCGAGCCGCCAAAGCATCCGGCTTTTTCGGGGCCGTGGGATTACGGCGCGGTCCCGCCGGAGTTGAGGTAGCCGTCGGCTGCAACCCGAACCCGGCGACGCACATGGCCATAATGGGGCATGGCGCTCGATTGGTCCTCCGTCCGTGCTGAATTCCCCGTTCTGCGCAATTGGACCTATCTCAACTCCGCCACCTTCGGCCCCGTCCCGCAGCGAGCGGTGGAGGCGATCGAACAGCATTTCCGGCATCGCAACGAAGCCGCCTCGCTCGATTTCCTGGAATGGTACGACGACGCCGACGCCGTCCGCGCCCAGGCCGCCCGGCTGATCGGCGCCCAGTCCCATGAGATCGCCTTCCTGCCCAGCGCCGGCATCGGGCTGTCTTGGGTGATCGAAGGCCTCGACTGGCGGCCCGGCGACCGTATCCTCACCGTCGAGCACGAGTTTCCCAACAACATCTACTCGCCGCTGATGCTCGGCGGGCGCGGCGTTGAGTCCGTCACGGCGCCCGGGGCGCTGGATTTCACGCCGGAAGCCCTGATCGAAAAGATCGACGAGCGGGTTCGGGTGGTGCTGCTCAGCGCGCTGAGCTATTCGAGCGGCTTGCGGCCGCCGCTGGCGGCTATCGGCAAGGCGGCGCGGGCGGCGGGCGCCCTGTTCGTGGTCGACGGCACCCAAGGGGTCGCAGCGATCGAGCTCGACGTGGAGGCGATCCAGGCCGACGTGATCCTGGCGCACGGCTACAAGTGGCTATGCTCTCCGCCCGGCGCGGGCTTTCTGTACATGGGCGAGCGGGCGCGGCGGATGATCCGGCCCACCGTGGTAAGTTGGCGCAGCCACAAGGACTGGCGCAACGTCAACGCCCTCCATCAAGGGGTTCCCGAGCCCGCCGACGACGCCGCCCGCTACGAGGGGGGCATCTTGAACTTCCCCGGCATCGCGGCCATGGGCGCCACGCTGGACCTGTTCGAGCAGGTCGGCCACGGCGCAATGCAAAAGCGAGTTGCGGAGATCGCCGAAGCCGTCCGGGGCGTGCTGCGCGAGGCCGGCGGCGTCCCCGCGGCCGACGAGAGCCCTTGGTTTGATTCGCCGATTGTGACCGCGCGTTTCCCCTCGCGCGACGTGGGCAAGCTGGCGCTAGCGCTTGGAAAACGCAGGATCGCCCTGGCGGCGCGTCAAGGTTCTTTACGAGTGTCGCCGCACTTCTTTAACAATGAGGAAGACATCGAGGCATTGCGGGAGGCGCTGGCGGATGGCTGACCGGAACGTAGAGCGCCGCCCCCGAGCACACCCATGCAGTACGACGCGATCCTGTTCACCTCCTTCGGCGGCCCTGAAAAGCGCGAGGACGTCATCCCGTTCCTGGAGAACGTGCTGCGCGGCAAGAACGTGCCGCGCGAGCGCATGCTGGAGGTAGCCGAGCACTACTACCACTTCGCCGGCTACAGCCCCATCAACGAGCAGAACCGACGCCTGATCACCGCGCTCGAAGCCGAGCTCGCCGCCCATGGACCGCACATCCCCGTCTACTGGGGCAACCGCAACTGGCATCCGATGCTGACCGACACGTTGCGGCAAATGAAGGCCGACGGCGTAAAGCGCGCGTTGGCGTTCGTGACCTCGGCTTTCAGCTCCTATTCCGGCTGCCGCCAGTACCGCGAGAACATCGCCGTCGCCAAACAGGAGGCCGGCTTCGAAGAGCTGACGGTCGACAAGATTCGCGTCTTTTTCAACCACCCCGGCTTTGTCGGGCCGATGGTCGAGAACGTAAGAACGGCGATTGAATCGTTCCCAGCCGACAGACGCGACGGCGTCGAGCTCGTCTTCACCGCCCACAGCGTGCCGATCTCGATGGCTGGGACCTCGCGCTATGTGCCGCAGCTTGAGGAGGCCTGCCGGCTGGTGGCCGAGGGCGTCGGCCGGCCCGGCGCCAGGCTGGTGTGGCAGAGCCGCAGCGGTCCGCCCACGCAGCCTTGGCTGGAGCCCGAAATCGGCGACTATCTGCGCCGGCTCAAGCAGTCGGGACGAAGCACCGACGTGGTCATCGCGCCGATCGGCTTTATCTCCGACCACATGGAGGTGCTGTTCGATCTCGATACGGAAGCCAAGCAGATTTGCGAGGAGATCGGTTTGGACATGCGGCGGGCCGCCACGGTGGGAACACACCCGGATTTCGTGAGCATGATCCGCGAGCTGATTCTTGAGCGCGTCGAGGAGAGACCGGAGCGGCGGGCGCTGGGCCTGTTGCCTGCCAATCACGACGTCTGCCCGCTGGACTGCTGTCCCAAACCGGAGCGTACGGCGGGGACGGGTCGCCCTGAGCCGGCGCGGCCCCCTCTACCCCAGGGCTGACGCCCTGGGCTATATTCCGCCACGCGTTTCCGGCGCGAACGGCCCCTTGCCGATTCTGAACGCGGACATCCGAGACAGGCCGCGGCGGTTGCCAGTGGCAGGTCCTTGTACGATAATCTGATTTATTGGCAAGTTCCTTTCAAGCGCGTGGGGGCGGCGGCGCATCCACGTCCGCGGCAGGGCAGTTGGCTAGACGCGTTTGTCAGTCGCACTTATACGTTCTTCCGGGCCCGAAATACAGCCGAAATCCGGACCCGAGTCATTCGTGAGGAAT
>CAYOPA010000410.1:0-5087 GCA_964405625.1 uncultured Bryobacterales bacterium | reverse complement strand
AAAGTCGTTCTCTGCTGGCCGTAAGGTGTTGATCTACCTACGTTTATGCCAGAAATGAACGGCTTTTCGCTACCTCTTGGTGAGAGATCCGGGCTAGCCGTGTCCCAGATACATCAGCCAGGACAGCCCGAAAATCGCAGCCACGAAGCAGCCCAGGCAGTACAGTCCGTAGCGCAGGCGCTCGTCGTCGGTGTCGCGGCCGACCACGCCCATCACAATCGAGGTGAACAGCGCGAACAGCAGCGCCGCTTGCAGGTGCGAGAGGTTGAGAAACATTAGGGCTTCTCCCCGACGGCGATCTCGTAGGCGTCCACCATGCCGAGGATATTGAGCAATCCGGCGCAGACCAAGAACTTGGTGCCGTAGTCGGCCACCTGCGACGCCAGGTAGGGCTGCTTGTAGCCCAGCCAGGTGGCCAGGAAGTACAACAGGCCGTTGGCGAGGTCGCCGATGTAGCCGCCGTATGTGACGATCACGTCGAACAGGCTGCCGCCGACCGGCTCAAACATGCGACCGCGCATCATGAGCCCGAACAGGAACATGCCCGCCACGGAAAACAGCAGCAACCCGCCGTGGTTCCAGCGTTTCAGGTAAAAGTGCCCGCCGCCGGGCACCAGCCAAGCCATCAAGACCGGCACGAGCCATTTGTCGGGAGAATACAGCGCCGACTTCTTCTCGGGCGGCTTCGGTTTGGTGGTGGCCATCGCTTGCGCCAAGCTCTCAGTTTACCGCGTTGGCCTTAAGACGGCCCAGCCTTACGTTTCTTCGCGGGCTTGCCGGCCTTGCCGCCCGCCGCCGGCAGCGGCAGTTGAGCGCGGTGGGAAACGTTCGCGCTTGGATCCTGCACGCTCAGACGCAGCCGGACCGGCGCCGTTAGGTTCTCGGGCGCCTCCAGAGACACACTGTAGTGCGAATTGATCCGGTCCAGCGCTTGCCGCACCAGATTCGGCGCGTCGGAGACGCTGCGCGCGATCCAGGTGTTCCCTCCCGTCGACGCGCCGAACTGGGTGATGCCGTTCTGGTAGGCCACGTCCTGCGAATTCTGCCGTTCTTCCAGATGCACGAAGAACAACGGCGTCGCGTAGGATTGCAGCGAGCTGTCGAGCGACGCGACTTTCTCCTGGATCACGCGGTCGCCGAATCGGCGGCTCAGGTCGCCTCTGTCGCTGCGGTTCACGACGGTATTGACGTAGTCGCCGCGGTAGTTCGAGATTGAACCGTCGGTCAGGTATAGCACCGCGACTCGCACGCCCGCCCCGGCGAGCACGCTGTCGCCGAGAGAAGCGACCTGCTCGACTGAATCGAGCAGCCCGGGAAAGCCCGAGACCGAAGCGCCCATCAGCTTATCGACGAGCTGGCGGCGGTTACCGGTCGGATCTTGCAGCGTAAGCAGCCCGTCCTGCGCTTGCAGGATGGCGATGTGCCACTCCTCGCCCATGCTCTCAATGTGGCTGGCGACGGCGGCGCGCGCCACGTCGATGCGGTTTAAGTCGCCCACCATGTCCAACACGAGCAGCAGAATCAGCGGATCGCCGGGGCCGAGGACTTTCTTGATCGGGGCGGGCGCTCCGTTGAGATCGGCGGAGAAGGCGTCGACGTCGAGGTTGGTCAGCGGGCGGCCGGATGCGTCGGAAACCCATGCGGGAGCGCGTAGCTCCGCGCCCGGCGCCGGGGAGAGGGAGGACAAGAGACCGAAAACGAGGAGGAATCGCAACACGGCGGTCGGCTAGAAGTTGTACCGCATGCCGAGCTGGAGCACCCGGCCGCCGCGCGAGCCGATAATCCGGCCGGCGTTGACGTTCGGCGCCGACGGCGTGCCAATCTCGGCGTCGGGGTTATTCCAGTTGGCGGTGTTGAGGAAGTTGAAGCTCTGCAACAACAGCTCCAGGCTCTTTTCCGACGAGAGCGGAAGCCGCTTGCTGATGGCCAAATCGTGGTTCTGCCAGCTCGGATTGGTCAAGGACGGGTGCGTGCGCGGCACGTTGCCGAGCGCGAAATCGTCCGGGTGCGCGAAGGCCGCCGGGTTGAACCACATCTGCGGACCCGGCGCGCTCAAGTGCGGATCAACCCCAGGCACGGCGTTGACGCGGAGACCGGTGACCACGCCGCCGGTGTTGTTGAACATCGGGCTGAGCACGATCGGATCGCCGCTCATCCAGCGAGTAAAGCCGCTCAGAGACCAGTCGCCCAAAACCTTGGTGAGGATGCCGGCTTGGTTGAGAAGCGGCTTGCCCTCGCCCAGCGGGATCTCGTAGACGTAGTTGAGGGAGAGATTGTGGGGCCGCATCCCGCGGGTCCGCGCCCATTCCAGCGAGGCCGGATCCTGAATATTCGGCCCGGTGTAGTCGTCCATCTGCCGCCGGAACTGGTAGCCCATGTCGAACGACAGCCCCTGGCCGGTGCGCTTCTCAACGCTGAATTCGCCCGAGTCATACAGGTAGCGTCCATCCGCGAATTGCCCGTCAAAGTCGATGCGCTGGAACTGCGGATAGGGTCGTAGCGTGCGCCGGAACGCTTCGTTGTTGAGCTGGTCGCGATACTGGAGCGCTTCCACCGGTATGCCGTTCAAGGGGCGGGCGCTGCCGCCGGTGAACATGTTGGCGCCGCGATAGGAGCGGCCCTGCGCCCGCACCGTCATGCCCATCGGCAACCTCTGCTCAAACGACATGGAGACGCGGTTGTAGCGGGGCATGCGCCCGGTTTGGGGAATCAGATTCGCATCGGTGTCGTTGGCTGCTTCCGGGCGTAGATCCGGCAGCGGATACGCAGACTCCGGCGGGCCGTCGGCGAGCGTGACCGCCGGCTCAAGCTGCTGGTTGGGCGAGATCAGGTTGCGAAACGAGCTGAAGCCCTGTGTGCCGAACGGGCCGGTGCGCAGCGAGGGGCCGTAATAGTAGTGATAGAACGACCCGCGCAGCACGGTATCGCGCTTGGCCGTCGGGCTCCAGGCGAAACCGATCTGCGGCTCGACGGTCGCCCGCGTCGGCTGGAACCCGCGTCCGTATCCGTCGCGGTTGGCGAAGACCAACGCGCCCGGCAGCCCGTTGGCGGGGTTGATCGCGTCGAGGTCGATGGTCGACTGCCGGTCGTACTTCTCTGTCCTCGGCGTCTCCAAATCCAACGCCACGCTCAAGGTGAGGGTCAAGTTCTCGTTGACCTCAATCTCATCGCGCACCACGTTGTGATTCAGCGTGCGCCGCAGGTACGAGGGATGCAGCGTGTCCGTGACTCGTGCGCGGAAGGACTCGCCCAGCAGGAAGCTCGCGTAGCTTGACCCGGTGTTGGTCACACCCGGCAGGCCGGTAATCCGGTCGTCAAACTCAAAGTATCCCGACGGCGACTCCTGCTCAAAGGTGTTGAGCTGATACCGCGTGATGCTGCTCGATAGGCTCCACGAATGCGTTCCCCGCCGCAGCGTCAGCTCATGGGAGGTTGTGTAGGTGTTCCAGACGTTGCGGCGGTAGGAGCCCGGCGCGGCGCCCAAGCCGTACATGTCGCCCATCCGCACGGTCGGGAAGACCGATCCGCTGACGCCCCGTAGTCCCAATTCCCGCGGCAAGTTGCGGTCCGCCTCCGGCGGCATCGCGTCAACCGACTCCGAAGATGCGGTCACGCTGCCCTGGTAAACCGCATTGGGCGAAACCGCGTAGGTCTCGCGTACCTGCAACCGACGGTCCACGAAATTGCGATCCGGCGAGCCGGGGTTGCCAATGGTCGAATAGAGCCGAGGCTGCCCCTGGAAACCGTTGGACGAGGCGACGTCAACGGTCAGCTTATGGCGCTCGAACAGGTTGTGGTCGACCTTCGCCAGAATGCCGTTGGGCGTGTTGCGCTCGGCGGGGTTGGTCCAAAAGTTGTTTTGCAGGAACGGCCCGATGTTGGCGTTGGGCAGCGGCTGCTCCGCCGCCATCCGCATCGCCACCGGATCGAGCCGGGTGACTGGAACCCGGTTGTTGGCAAACGGCTCGCGAGCGTACTGCAAGTTGTCGGCGGAGACCGGTTGCGACGGGTCGAACGCCTGATTCAGCCGCGTGGACTGCGGATCGTAGACCGTCAAGGGCGCGCCCGCCTTGTTGACCAGGTCGCTGAAGTCGCCCGAACGTTGCATACCGGTTGGCACGGTCAGCAGGTAGGAGCGTCCGACGCTCTCGCGGGTGCCCTCATAGGAGAACGTGAAAAACGTGGATCGGCGGCCGTCGTAAAGCTTGGGAATCAGCACCGGTCCGCTGACGCTGAAGCCGAACTGGTTGCGGCGCAGGATGTTGCGATTGCCGCCGCCCTGGTTGACCTCGTGCGGCACCGCGTCGAAGGCGTTGTTGCGCAGGTACTCGTAAGCGCGTCCATGCCACGTCGCCGCCGGTCCTGTTCTGCGTCGCGCGCCTTCGGGGGAATCCGAACGCAGGCCGCGGCTCTCGGTCTCCTCTTGAAATACGCTGATGGCGCGCTCGATCTCTTGCGCCGCGGTGTCTTGCTCCTCGATCGACGACTGCACGAGCTCGACGTCGGTCTTCGCTTCGCGGCGACGCTCGCCGTTGTCCTCGTCTTCGTCCTTGGCCTTGTCTTCGGAGCCGGACTTGTCTTCGGAGCCGGCGACGGAGCTTGTTGACTGGCTTTCGGAAGCAGCGGTCGCCGCGGAGGACGCTTCCGCCGGTTTCTCGGCATCGGCCGCCAGGGCAGCCGGGACCAGGACCGTCCCCAAGAAAATCAGAACGATCGGCCCTAGCTGTTGATACAGCTCGCCTTTCATATCACTTATGGTAGTCGCAAGAACCAACGTGAAGCCAGCCCAAATCGGGCTTTTCGAGCAAGTATCTGTTCGCTTTCGCGCATCGTGGACGGCGCCGAGCGCGACGGGGCGGGCTGCTAAGATCAAAACTTATGGCTTTTGTGCCTGTCGAAGAGGCGATCGAAGAGATTCGCGCGGGTCGCATGATCGTGGTGGTCGACGACGAAGATCGTGAAAATGAAGGAGATCTGACGCTAGCGGCGGAGAAGATCACCCCTGAGGCGATTAACTTCATGGCCACCCATGGGCGCGGGCTGATCTGCCTGGCGCTGACCGCCCAGCGGCTGGACCATTTGCAGGT
>CAYOPA010000409.1:0-5115 GCA_964405625.1 uncultured Bryobacterales bacterium | reverse complement strand
CAACCAGTGCTTGGACTACCCGTCCCTCATTCGAGTTGTTAAGTGAAGAATATTGAGGTTTACCCGGCGGCTCATTTCAGGATGGCTCGGCTCGCTACACGATCTCGGTTAGTTTGCTATTGGCGCTCGGGAAGCCCTTCTCGCCGAGCCGGGCGCCGAAGACCTCATCCGCGAGCGTCACGTAGAGGTCGCCGATGCCGGCGGGGATCTTGGAGTGCAGACCGGTCTTCAAATTTCCCGCGCCGCCCGCAAGAATGACGGGCAAGCCGTTATTCTTGTGAGCGTTGGCTTCGGCGTGCTCATGCACGTAGGCGATGCAGCAGTTGTCGAGCAGCGTGCCGTCGCCCTCGGGAATCGACCGGAGCTTGGCCAGCAGATAGGCAAACTCTTCCACGTGCCAGCGGCAGATATCGCGCAGGATCCGTTGGCCTTCGGGGGAATCGGCCCGTGTATGCGTGTAATCGTGGTGGCGCAGCGCGGTGTAGCCCAGCCAAGGCATGCGGACGAGGCTCTGGCACTTGGTCAACATGTAGCTGGCCACACGGGTCTGGCGAGCCGCCAAGGCATGCACCAACAGGTCCGTCTGAAGCTTGGCGATGCGCGGATAGTCGCGCATGTCGCCGTTCTCATCCGGCCGGCTGACGTCGGCGTACTCCGGAGGCAGGCTGGCGACTGACCGCTCGAGCTCTCGGATCGAGCTCAGATGCTCGTCCAAGCGGTGTTGATCGGTAACGCCCAGGTCTTGCTTAAGGTCCCTGGCCTCATTCTGCACGGCGTCGAGAATACTCTTTTTGCGGTTGATCCAGCCCTCTTCCTTGGCGCCGAAGATCCGGTCGAACAGGTTGTGCGGGATCATCTCGGGCGGCAGAGCGCGGTCATATCCCGCCCAACTCATGTTGCGGTGAATATTCTCGCCGTGCGATTCCTGGCAGACGCCGATCTGCAGGGACCGGAAGCGTGACTCGGTTCCGATCCGCGAGGCCACCAACTGGTCGATCGAAGGACCGCCGGCGCCGCGGCCCGTAAAGGAAGTTCCCGTCGCGAGCCCGCTCATCGAACGGTGATGGTCATTGCCCGGTCCCGGCATCCGTGCGACCGGGTTGTCCAGGCCGCTGACAACGTGAATGTCCCGCTTGAACGGCTCCAGCGGCTGCAAGCACGGCGTTAGCTCAAAGCTCTCGCCGGTGTCCGTCGGAAACCAATACCTTTCGGGGACGCCGTTGCCGTTGAACCACAGCACGAACCGCTTCTCGATCGCGCCGCCGCCCGCTACGCCCGCTGTGTAAGCGGTTCCGCTGTCGTTGAACATCACCGCCAGCGACGGCAGACCCACGCGCACCACGGCGCCGCCGAGAGCCGCCCCTGTCAGGAATCGCCGCCGCGAGAGTCCTTTTTGTCGGCTTGTCATCGTCCTTGCCTCGCCTCGGCCAGAGCCGAGCTTGTCTCGTCGCCCTTGAACGCTTGGGTCGTCGTCAGCGCCACCATCAGCTCCTGGAACCGGAAGCCTGACGCGCGAAATGCGTTGAGCAACTTGTCGATGTCTTCTCTGTCGCTCTCCGTCTCTTCCCGCCCTGTAGCATAGCGGAAGAGTTGCAGCGCGACGCATTCCTGGCATTTCGCGCTCTCAGCCAGCAGCTCGCCGAGCTCGCGGGGCGACGAGAACGGCTCCATCGATATGCCGGCGACCAGTCCGGCCGGATCGATGGCCACCTCCACTGTGACTTCTTTCTTGCCTTTCTCGGCGCGAGTGGGAAAGAACGTAATCGACTGCGTTTCGCGGCGACGGCCCACCGCGTCATACATCTCGAGCCCGAATCCGACCGGGTCAATCAAGTTGTGGCAACCCGCGCAAGTGGGGTTGGTCAGATGGACGCTCAATAGGTCCCGATTGGCCAGCGGCTTGTCCTCCGTCAACGGCGGCAGAGTGGCGGATGCGTCGGGCGGCGGATCCGGGACCTTTTGACACAGCAGATGCTCCCGCACGAACAGGCCCCGCATCGTGGGCGATGTCTCGCCCGGCTTGCTGGTCATCGTCAGGAAGGAGCCGTGCCCCAGGATGCCCGCGCGCGGCGAATCGGCCGGCAGCTCAACGCGATCAAACTCCTGCGCCGGCGCGGGCAGGCCATAAAGCTTCGCCAGGTCGGAATTGACGTAGGTGTAGCGCGCCGTCAACAGCTCGCGAAAGTCCTTGTCGTTCCACACGACATCCGAGATCAGCCGCCGGGTCTCTTCGACCATGCTGACGGCCAATTCCGGCGAGAACTCCGGATACAACCGCCGATCGCGCACGGCGGTCACTGCCAGATCGAAGCGCAGCCACTGCGCGAAGAGCTCCTCGACCGCCTCGCGAGCGCGCCCGTCGTCGAGCATCCGCCGCGCCTGGGCTTGGAGCCCCTCGTCGCTGTCGAGGTCGCCCGCCTCAGCCGCCGCCAGCAGCCGCTCATCGGGCAGCGTGTTCCACAGGAAGTAGGCCAGTCGGTTCGCGCGGGCGTACGCCGTCCGCCGAGCATCCGGGCCGGGTTCCGGGTGGAAAAGGAATTTTGGCGATTGCAACATCACCTCAACCACCAACCGGGCGCCGTCGAGAAACTCGCCCGAGCCGGCGGCCTCGGCCAGGAACAGCTCGCGGTAGAGCTCCGTTTCGCGGGGTTCCAGCGGACGCCGGAACGCGCGACGGCCAAAGCTCTCGATCAGCTCCGTGGCGCAAGCGACGTCGCGATGCGAAGCGGGTTGGCACGGGATCAGACCGTGTCGATCCCCGCCCCGGAAGGCGTTGCGCGCCAGCTTCTCGGCCGCATCGCCGTAAGCCTCGGCCAGCAGCGGCGGGATGTCCTGCGCCTGCACCTGATTCTTGAAGCCGTTGACGAAATCCTCGGGAGGGAAGCGATCGGCGATGCGGCTTTGATCCCCCAGCAGATCGCGTACTGTGTTGTTGTACTGGCTGTGCGTCAGGCGGCGCAGCATATTCGATGGATCAATACCTCGTGCGGGAGCGGCCGGCCCTGCGGCGGGCTGCTCTTCCACCGGCCCGAGCGTCGCTAGCTGTTCCACCCACTGGAGCAGCAACACATCGTGCTCCGATTCCGGCTCGATGAGGAGCCCCCCTGTGTGGGGCGTGCGGAGCGTCGGTTTCGTTCGCAGCAGAGACTGCGCGGGTTGCGATCTGTCGGTCAGCCGCCTCGCCCCTTGCTCGAAGTCCCGCAGCTCGTCGGCCGAAGCCCCTCCCGCGGGAACGCGCAGGCGAGTCTCGGCCGCCAAGCCGCCGACGGTATGGCACGTCTGGCAGCCCCGCGCCTGCATCGCCTGGAGGACTCGTCCGGTGAGCTCCGAGTTCGCCTTCTCGGCTTCGTCCGCACCACCCGCGGCCGAAACGAAAATCGCCAACGCCGCAGCCGCGGCCCAAATTGACTGAGAGCTTTTCATGGCAGGCTCACCTCGCAATCCGGGCGCTCGGTCCTGAAACGCTCCACAGCTTCTGGAGTGACCTTCGTGCCGGACAGGTAGAGCCGGCGGAGATTCCCAAGCATCGTCAGCTTGCGTAGCGTCGCATCCGTCACGTTCGTCTCCGACAGGTCCAGCATGGTAAGGGAGTGCATTCGCGTCAGAAACTCCGCCGCTGCGTCATCGATCCGATCCGCCCTCCAAAGGCTCAGCCGTTCCAGCTTCGGCAGCTCGACGAGCGCCTCCAGGCCGGCGCTGCTGATCCGCGTCTGGCTGACGTCGAGGACTCGCAGCTCGCGCAGCTTGGCGAGCTCGCTGATGCCCAGGTCCGACAGAGTATTGAGCGGGCTGCGGATCGAACCGCCGAGGTCCAGCCATTCCAGCCGTTGGAGCGACCCCAGCATCGCCATATCGACGTCGGTTAGCGACACCGCCCAGTAGCCGGAGTTGCGGCGCTGAGAGCCCTTCAACGCCAGCTTCTTGAGGTTCGGCAGCGTCGTAAGCACGGTAAGGCCGGCCCCGTTGATCTTATTTCCACCCAGCGCCAGATCCTCAAGCTCGGTGAGCTCGGCCAAGTAGTCGAGCCCTGGCGTGGAGACCTGCGTGAAGCTTACGTCGAGCGATCGGAGCTTCTTCAAGCTCGCGATGTATTCCATGCTGGTGTCGGTGATGTCGGAACCGCGCAGATTGAGCCGCCGCAGGTTCTCCCAGCCGCGCAAATGGGCCACCGCCACGTCGGTGATCGATTCCGCGCCAAAGAAGTTGAGCTCCGTCACGCCCGTCAACGACTTCAATCGCTCCACGCCCTCATCCGTGATGTAGGTCAGGGAAAGATCCAGCCGTTCGATAGCGGCGAGCCGTTCAATGCGGTCGAGATCGGCGTCGGTCGTCCAAGTGAAGCCAAGGTTGAGGTCGACCAAGCGGCCGGAATCGTCCAGAGTCCCGTCGCCGCCCTGCGCCACGGCCCAATCCAACACCTCTTGGTCGCTCAAGCTCGCCGCGCGCGTCCCGGCGCCGATCACCAACATCATGCCGATCGAACACGCCAACGGACGCCGCAATCGACGTGTCATTCTCATGCTCCTCTCCGGTTCGAGAGGCCCGAATCACGATCCCAAATGATCCGGCATTGCGGCAGCGCTGACTTCAACTTCACCAGCCCGCCCTCGGTCACCAAGGTGTGATAGAGGTCGATCACCTCGAGTTGATGGAGCGACTTCAGATGTTCCAGTCCGACGTCCGTGATCGTGGCGCTGTCCAGCCGCAGCTCCCGCAATTGCGGCAGCGCCGCCAGATGCGCGAGACCCTCATCGCTCACCGCCGTGTAGTTCAAATTCAGGCGTTGTAGGTTCGGCAGCGCGGCGATCGTTTCCAACGCCTCGTCCCCCACGCGCGTTCGCACCAGGTGGAGCTCGCTTAGATTCTGGAGCGGCGCCAGATGCCGCACGCCCGCGTCGGTGAATCGCCCGTAGCTCAAACGCAGGGATGCCAAGGACGGCAGGCCTCCCAGATGCGCCATGCCTTCGTCGCCGATATCAACCCCGGTCAGATCCAGGAAATTGAGCTTCTCCATCGCTTGCAATTTCTCGAGGCCAGCGTCGGTGATGTCGGTGTAGCTTAGCGACAAGCGCTCCAAGCTTGGCAGCCGAGCCAACGAACCGAGCGCCCTATCAG
>CAYOPA010000408.1:0-5147 GCA_964405625.1 uncultured Bryobacterales bacterium | reverse complement strand
AAACCCCGACCACAAGATGTAGTGGCTACTGGAGTGAAATGAATAGCCCAATTCTGGCATATCCCAAGATTTGCCTCCTGTTTTAGGCCAACCGGCAGGTCGGCCTAATCCCGCCGTCGCTGGAAACGGCCTTCCGCAAACCGTTGAGCGGGCTGCGGACCCCTCGACCGCCACGATTCAAGCCGGGATTTCCTTCTTGGGCGCCCCGACGGTGGTAGGCTAGCCGATCCACGGCTGCGCTGCAACGATTTTCTGGCTGTATTGGCTTGCCATCCTCGCTCCTGCCGGCGGTACGCCCGTCGAAGCAAATTTGCCTCGCAAGCCGACACCGCTCCGACCCTGCCTCTCGGAAGCTCACGCTCTGGATTGTCGGAGGCTCGCCGCGTTACCCTCCGGGCGGCGGCAGCGCCTCCAGTCGGTTCAGCATCTCGCCGAAGAGCCGCCCGTCGAGATGCCCCTCGGCCAACAGCAGCCAGTAGTCGCGCGCGGGCTCGACCAGCCGACCGCCGGTCTTCATCAGCCTGTGCTGCAAGCTCGTCAGCGACCAGCCCGCCGCCACTACAAACCTGGGCTCATTGAATTAAGTGGCGGCTGGCGTTCAAGCGAGGACCGTGGCGCCCCCTACATCAAGCTCAGCGGGTCAACGTCGATGATCAGCGCCCCCGGCGGCCAGTTTTCCGCCAGGGCGAAGTCGCGCGCTTCCCGCAGGACCGCTTGCAGCCGCGAGCGATCGTTCGACTTCAGCAAAAACCGAAAGCGGTACTCCTGTTTGAGCTTCGGCACCGCCGCCGCCGCCGGACCTTGTAGCCGCACGCCCTCATACGGTCCCTGCAAACGCCGCCCCAACGCCGCCGACCAGTTCATCGCCTCGTCCAGCTTCTTGGACCGGATCAGCAGCGCCGCCAGGGACGAAAACGGCGGGTAGTGCATCATCCGGCGAAAGTGCATCTCCTTTTCGTAGAACGCGCGGTAGTTCTGCGCCGCCGCCAGCCGCACGGCGTAGTGCTCAGGGAAGCTGGTTTGCAGAGTCACGCGGCCGGGGATCTCGCCGCGTCCGGCCCGTCCGGCCACCTGGGTCAGCAACTGGAACGTCCGCTCGGCGGCTCGAAAATCCGGAATGCCCAGCCCCACGTCCGCCGAGACCACCCCGGCGAAGGTCACATTGGGGATATCGTGCCCCTTGGCGATCATCTGCGTGCCGACCAGGATGTCGTAGCGGCCTTCGCGAAACCCGTCCAAGATCGACTCGTACTGGTCGCGCCCTTTGACGGCGTCGCGGTCCAGCCGAGCGATGCGCGCTGTGGGAAAGCTCTGCCGCAGGGCGTCCTCCACCTTTTCCGAGCCGAAGCCCTGGAAGTGGATGTACTCGCTCTCGCACGCCGGGCATTTTTCGGGCACGGCCTCGGAGTAGTCGCAGTAGTGGCACAGCAGCCGTTGCTCGCGCTTGTGGTACGTCAACGTGACCGAGCAGTTTTGGCATTCCACGCGGTGGCCGCACTTGCGGCACCAGACGTACATGGAAAAGCCCCGCCTGTTGAGCAGCAACATCGTCTGCTGCTTGTTGGCCAAGCGGTCCTGGATCTCTTCAATCAACCGTCGCGAGAACAAATCGTTTCGTCGCGTCTCCAGGAACTCCTGCTTCATGTCGAGAATCTCGACTTCGGGCATGGGACGGCGGCCGATGCGGTGCGGCATCTCCAACAGTTGGTACTTGCCGCGCTCGGCGTTGTAGCGCGACTCCAGGCTGGGCGTGGCCGAGCCCAGCACGACCACGGCGCCGGCCTGGCTGGCGCGCACCACCGCCACGTCGCGGCCGTGGTAGCGCGGCGTCTCCTCCTGCTTGTAGGAGGACTCGTGCTCCTCGTCCACGATGATCAGACCGAGGTTCGCCATCGGGGCGAACACCCCGGACCGCGCGCCGATCACCACCCGCGCCTCGCCCGAGCGGATGCGGCGCCACTGCTCCGCTCGCTGCCAGCCCGAAAAGGCGCTGTGCAGCACGGCCACCAAGTCGCCGAAGCGGGCGAAAAACTGCCCGGCCACCTGCGGCGTGAGGGCGATCTCCGGCACCAGCAGCAGCGCCGAGCGGCCCAGGTCGAGCGCCTTGTCGATGGCCCGCATGTAGACCTCGGTCTTGCCCGAGCCGGTCACCCCATAAAGCAGAAAGGGGTGGAAGCCGCCTGCGTCCAGGGCTGCGGTCAGCGCGTCCGCCGCTTGCGCCTGATCCGGTTGGAGCTCAACCGGGGGTCTGGCGTCGCGCCGGCGGCCTGTTGAGCGCTCCACGCGCAGGTTGACGGCGCCCTTGGCGGCCAGCCGGCGGGCGACCTGCGCCACGTCCTTGCGGTCCAGCGCGAGCGGCTCGATGTCGTGCTCGCCGGGATGATGGTCCAGGAAGTCCAGCAGCCAGCGGTCGCCGCGCGTCAGCTTCTTGGGCGCGCGGCCGCGGTCGCCGGCGGAGACCAGCAGCCGGCCGTCGCGAGCGCGCAGAGGGTCGCGGTCCTCCACCTCCGCCTCCATCCGCACCCAGCCGCGCCGCTCCAATCCGGCCAGCGCCTTGGCCGCGCCGGGGATCTTCTTGCGCAGGTAGGGCAGCGTGAGCGGGCGCTTCTCCAGCGCTTGCAGAAGCTGCACGGCCGGGTCGTCCGCGCCGCTAACGCTGAACTGCCGTGCCGCCTCCACGCCGGACTCCGTCAGCCGGGCGACCTTGGTTTCCTTCAGCTCGATGCTCAGCGGCAGCATCGTCTTGAGGGTCTCGCCGATCGGCGCGCAGTAGTAGCGGGCGATCCAGGCGCCCAGCTTGAGCAGCCCCGCGTCGAGCGACGGCTGCTCGTCAATCAGGCGCAGCGCGTCGCGCACCTCGCGGCCGGTCGCTCGGCTGTGTGTTTCAGTGACCACGCCGGTGAGCTTGCGGGTTCCGAACGGGACCAGCAGGCGGCAGCCGGGCTGCACGTGCTCGCGCAACTCAGGCCCCAGCGAGTAGGTGAACGTCTGATCGAGCGGAACCGGAAGCGCGACCTCGCAGTAGGCCGCCGCGTCCGCCTGGGGAGCGTCGTGCATCAAGGGAAGGCGAAGCTTGTATCTTAGCGGGCCGCGTCCTGGTAGTAGTCGCGCGCCCGCTCAAACAGCTCAACGGTCGCCTGCCGCCGCTCGTCATTGGCGAACCGGCCGCGCTCGCGCACGCCATCCATCAGCCGCTCGACCCAGCCGACAAAGAACCGCGCCGCCGCCGGATCCACAAAGCGCTTGCCGTCGACCGTGGCCCATACCGGCGTCGTATGCGCGAACAAGCGGGCGTCGTTGACCACCAGCGGATCGTACTCGCCGTCAACCCGCGCCGCGATCCAGGCCGGACCGTCGAGCCGGACCTCGTGCGTCAGCGACAGCTCCCGCGCTGGTCCCTCGGCGCTCGCCACAACCTCGCCGTTCACCACCACCTCCAGCGCGCTCATCGCCGCCACCGAGCGCGCCGACACTTTCACCGCGAGCGAGCGCTGCGCCGGGCCGTCGAGCTCGCTGCCCGCCGCCGCGCCGTCCACGCTGAATCCCATCAACGGGCCGTTGGTGGCGAAGCTGCGGCCGGCGCGATAGGCGTCAATCCACTCGCGGTCATCAAACGCAGGCTTGCCGGTGTGGACGTAGACCCGCTGCCCGCCGGCGAGCCAGTGCCGCCGCCGGTTGGTAAAGCTGTCGCTGCCGCCGGAGATCACCAGCCGCAGCCCGCTGTTGAGCAGCCGGTAGTAGTAGGGGACGACCGCCCGCTCGTTCGAATTGCTGAGCACGTCCATCGCCTCCACCGCGCCGAGGGCGGCGTCCACGGGCAGCTCGCGGGCGCTCATCGTGAAGGGATCGTCGGTGAAGTTGTAGCCTGGGTGGGCGTAGCTGGCCACGCCGCCGGCTTCCTGGGCGGCCTTGGCTTGAAAATAGTTCGGCGGGTCGTCATAGGGGTGCGGCGAATCGGCGACGCCGGTGTAGAGCGGCTTGACCAGGCTCTGGATGCCGGGCAGGCACATGTGGCCGTAGAAATTCGAGCGCATCTCCTCGATCCAGCGCAGCGTGTGGCGCGGCGTGCTCAAGCGGTGCGGACGGCCCTCGAAATAGGCTTCGTCGTGGACGTGGGCGCCGCTGGAGTTGGCCACCATCAGGTTGGCGAGATTGAGATCTTCGCCGGCGGTTTGCAGCAGCATGTCCGCCGGGGTCATGATCTCGTGGTCGTTGTAGTTGGCGTGGATGTGGGAGTCGGCGCTCCACCAGCCCTCGGCGGGCAGGTCGGCGAAGCGTTGCAGCGCCAGCGTGGCGGCGGCGGTCTCGCCGGGGCGGATCTCGACTTCGGCCTCGCCCGGCTCGCTCTCAAAGCCCAACACGGCGCGAACCCGCGCTTTCCCCGCCGGCAACCGCAGCTCGTGCTCGCCGGGACCGTAGAAGAAGGGCTCGCCGGCGCTCCAGGTGATTTTTGCCAGCGTGGAGCCGTCAGCGGGAGCGTAGGCCAGCCCGTCGGCGGCGAAAACCGTCACGCGGGCGGCGACGGGCGCTCCGTTCTGCTCCACGCGCAGCCGCAGCCGGCCCCAACCGACGGTTTCGGCAGGAACCGAAGCCGAGGCGGACAGGCGGCTCTCCGGCGGCGGTCCCTCGGGCGGGGCGTCCTTGCCGACGTAGACGGTGAATTGCAGCGTCTCGGGGCCGGTTTTCTCGGGGCGCAGGTTTGCCAGCAGATAGTTCAGCCCCGGCCGCAGCTCAAAGCGCTCCACGAAGGCGATGCCGCCAAGCTGGGCCATGGTTTTCAGGTCAATGGGCTCGGCGGAGTCGTTGCGGACCAGCAGCGGCAAATTGTGGACCTCGCCGACAGCCAGGCGCAGCGCAGGCGGGATCTGCTCGAAGCGGGCGGCGCCGGCACCCAGGCGCAGCTTGACGACGCCGGGGAGATCGGCTTCCCACAAGTCCGGCGGCGCCTCCATGCGCCACTCGCGGTAGTTGATGGTGGCGGGGATGCGCCAGCCGCCTTCGCGGCGCAGGGCGATGGTCAAGAAATCCTCACGGGTCAGCGGGCCGGGGTAGAGCACGGGCCTGAACCCTTCGCGGGAGGCCTCGAAGGCGTGCTCGTCGGCGGGGACGGGGTTGCGGCTGCTCCAGGCCTCGGGCGCGCCGGCCTG
>CAYOPA010000407.1:0-5147 GCA_964405625.1 uncultured Bryobacterales bacterium | reverse complement strand
CGGCTTTGGCCGGGGCGGTTCAGGCTTATACGTCAAGAGCGTGCCGGTGGAAATTGCCATTGTCGCCGATGACGCCCGCCTGATCCCGGATCTCTCCGGCAGCGCCGATATCCTGCTGGAGGACATATCCGAGGGCCTGTTGGCTCCGCGTGAGGCTGTTCGCAACGACGGCGCCGGGACTTTTGTGATGGTGCGCTCCGGGGCGGGGTACGTTCGGCGTGAAGTTAAGATCCGCGACCGCAACACGACGCACGTGCTCATCGAAGACGGCGTCAGCCAGGGCGAAGAGCTGCTGATCGGCGATCCGCCGCAAGCCTAGCGTGGACCTCGCCTTAAAGGGGCGCCGCGGCTTCCCCTTCCCCCGTGCTGGAGCGTGGTGGGGCGCCATACTCAGGAAAGATGCGGCCCGTCTCCCGGCTAGCGGCTCTGTGGCGCTACAGCGCCGCGCTGTGCGCCGCGGCCGCGCTCGCCATACTGCTGAGCTGGACGCCCGTGGGCCGGCAGCTCGACCTGTGGACCTACGATCTGCTGCTGCGCCTGCTGCCGCCAGCGCCCGCCCCCTCCGCCGCCGTCATTCTTGCGATTGACGAGCGGACGCTGGAAGCCTCCGGCGGGCTGCTGAACCTGCGCCGCCCCGTGGGCGAGGCGCTCCAGATCCTGGCGCAACACCAGCCCGCCGTGCTCGCCGTCGACATCGTGCTCTCCGAGCAGCGCGGCGAAGACGATACGCAGGCGTTGCTCGCCGGTCTGCAAGCCGGGCCTCCGGTCGTTTTGGCCGCCAACCTGCGCGCTGACGGGCTTGGTTGGGAGACTCCAGTGGAGCCCCTGCGCGCCGCCGCTCAGGCCCTGGGCCACGTCCATGCCGAGCCTGACGCCGACGGCCTCTGCCGTCGCGTGTTGCTGGCCAAGGCCGCCGGCCGCGAGCGCCGCTGGGCTCTGGGTTTGGAGGCGTTTCGGCTGGCTCGCGGCGGGGACGGCATCATCGAGTCTCCCGACGCCCTGTTGCTGGGAGAGGCCGTGATCCCGTCGCCCCATGGCCGCGACCGCGAGTTGCTGCTACGCTTCGCCCATCCGGCGGCGCCGATCGAGCGCCTTTCGTTGCAAGAGGTGCTGGACAATCCGGCCTCGGCCGAAAGGGTTCGCGGCCGAGCCGTCTTCGTGGGCGTACTGGTGCTGGGCGGCCTGGATCGCTACCTGATGACGCCGTATTCGTTCGGCGAGCCGATGGCGGGCGTCGAGATCAACGCCACCGTGTATGAGACGCTGGCCCGCGGGAGCTTCCTCACTCCGGCCAAGCCGTCGACCGCGCTGACGGTTGCGCTCGGGACGGCGCTGGCGCTGGGCGTGATCTTTTGGCGGCTCAGCGGGCGCCAGGCCGTGCTGGCCGGGGCCGTCGCCCTGTTCGTCTCCCATGCCCTACCGGGCGCGCTGTTCGCCGTCGACACGGTCTTTCCAGCGGCCCAGATAGTTTTCCCCGCCTGGGCCTGCTTTCTGACCGGCGCCGCCTACAATTACCTCGTGCTGGGCGGCCGTCTGGCGACCGCCGAAGCGCAAACCAGCCGCTACCAGAAGGCCGTCCATTACGTGACCCACGAGATGCGGACGCCTCTGACCGCCATCCAGGGCTCCAGCGAGCTGATTAGCCGCTACAGCCTGCCCGAGGAGAAGCAGCGCCAGATCGGCGAGCTGATCCATAAGGAATCGCACAAGCTGGCGCGAATGGTGGAAACGTTTCTTTCCGTCGAGCGGCTTAGCGCCGGGCAACTAGAGATCAAACGCGAGGTTGTCCTGGTTTCAGCGCTGTTGGCTGACTGCATTGAGCGCATCGAGCCGCTGGCGGCCCGCAAGCGCATTGCAATCCGCTGTGACGCCGACCCCGAGTTGCGCGTTGAAGGCGACCGCGAGCTGCTCGAATACGCCTGCTATAATTTGATCTCGAACGCCGTCAAGTATTCGCCCGCTGAGACAGCGATCGACGTCCGCGCCCAGCCCTCTTCCGACCGAGTCCTGATCGCCGTGAGCGACCAGGGTTACGGGATGGAATCCTCCGAGCTCAAGAAAATCTTCCAGCGTTTCTACCGCGCCGGCGCGGCCAAGAAATCAGGGGAGAATGGCAGCGGGCTGGGGTTGGCGATCGTCGAAGAGATCGTCATCCAACATCAAGGCTCCATCTCGGTGGAGAGCCAGGTCGGCAAGGGAACCTGCTTTACGGTCTCCCTGCCGGCGGCCCAACTGGAATTGGTGGAAGAAAAGGCGCGGCATGGCTGAGAAACCAAGAATCTTATTCGTTGAAGATGACCCTTCAGTCTCGGCAACCTGCACCATCGGGCTCGAGTCGCAGGGCTACGTGGTCGACGCGGTCAATTCCACCGAGGAGGCGTTGCGCAAGCTCGCTAACGGCGCCTACCCGCTGGTGGTGACCGATATTTACCTCGACGAGCGCACCGGCCTGGACGTGCTTAAGGCCGCCAAGGACTACAACCCGCGCTGCGAGGTGATCGTCATCACCGGCCAAGGCACCGTGGAGACGGTCGTCAAGGCCACCTCGGGCGGCGCGTTCGATTACCTGGCCAAGCCGTTTGACTTTTCCAAGTTGCTCGACGTCGTGCAGCGCGCCGAGCGGACCCTCGACGAGGCCCACGTTAAAGCCGCCCCTCCGCCCGACATTCCGCCCACCGAGATGGTCGGCTTCTCCACGGAGATGATCGCCGTCTACAAGACGATTTCGCGGGCGGCTCCGACCGACGCGCCGGTCCTGATTACCGGCGAGACCGGCGTGGGTAAGGAGGGCATTGCACAGGCGCTGCACAGCCATTCCAAGCGTTGCCTCGGTCCGTTTGTGCCGGTGGATTGCGGCTCGATCGCGCCGTCGTTGATGGAGAGCGAGCTTTTCGGTGCGATCCGGGGCGCTTACACCGGCGCCGAGCGCGACCGGGTCGGTCTGTTCGAGGCGGCTGACGGGGGCACGGTCTTTCTGGACGAAATCGGCGAGATCGAGCCGGGCTTCCAGCTCAAACTGCTGCGGTTCCTGCAGGAGCGCGAGGTCAGGCCGCTGGGATCGGCCCGAGCCAAGCGCATCGACGTGCGCGTCGTCGCCGCCACCAACCGCAACCTCAAGCAGATGGTCGACGACGGCGAGTTCCGCGAGGATCTCTGGTTCCGCCTCAACGTCATCCACATCGCCGTGCCGCCGTTGCGCAACAGGCGCGGCGACGCGCCCGTGCTGGCCGGTCATTTCCTACAGCAGTTCAACGCCCGCTACGGGCGCAACGTGCGAATCACCGTGGAGGCCATGCGGGCGCTGGAAGAATGCGCCTGGCCCGGCAACGTGCGGCAGCTTCAGCACACCGTCGAAAAGCTGGTGGTGCTCAACCCGACCGAGACGATCGGCGCCGAGGCGGTGCGCGAGGCGCTGGAGAGCTCAGAGCCCACGGACAAGCCGGTCCACTCGCTGGCCGACGCCGAGGAGGAACAGATCCGCAAGGTGCTGGCCCAAACCGGCGGCAACAAGACCCGCGCCGCGAAAATCCTCAACATCGAGCGCAAGACGCTGTATCGCAAGCTGGAGCGGATGGGGCTGGGCTGATTCGGCTATACTCGTCGGTTCTGATGGACCGCCGACTCATCCTCCGCCTCATCGCCGCCGGTTTCCTGGCGCCCCAGGGGCTGGCGACCATCGCCCGCGCCCAGTCCGCCGGCGAGTACAAGCCGTCGTTCTTTTCCACGAACGACATGATGGCGTTGGATCGCCTGACCGAGATCGTGATCCCCGCCGACGACCACTCGCCCGGCGCGAGCGCCGCGCTGGTAAACCGCTACATCGACGTTATGGCGGGCGCCGGGCCGGCGGCCGGGCGGCGGGCCTGGAAAGAGGGGCTGCGGGCGGTCAACCAGGAGGCGCGGCGAAGCTTCAAGAAGCCTTTCCACCGCCTGGACGCCGAGCAGCAGGAAGCTGTCGTGGCGACGATGGCGCGCAACGAAATCGCGCCGGCCACGACACTGGAGAAGTTTTTCGTGCAGCTCAAGCGGTCGACGATCGACGGCTACTACACGTCAAGAATCGGCATCCACGAGGACTTGCAGTACCAGGGGAATACCGTATTGGCGGGGTTTCCGGGCTGCACGCACCCTGAGCATCAGGGCTAGGCCGGATGCTGCTTTCAGTAGCGCCGGACATTCCTGTTCCGTGAAGACGTTCAGCGTGTCGCCGCTGGCGACGGCGCCCCTTGGAGCGATGAGGTGATCCTCGCGCTCCACCAGCATGACCAGCGCCGAATCGGGCGGCCCCAGCTCCATAATCCGTTTGCCGACCGCCGGTGAATCGTCACTCACCGTCAAGTGAAGCAACTCGCTTACCAGGGGAGGCGGCAGGAGTTTGACAATTCCGGGAGGGTTCCATCGCGGAAACTCCGAACGTGAGCCGCCAAGCACACGCAAGGAGTCCAACGCGATGGACGACTACGGAGGGAAAGTCTAAGCCATACCAAGTGGGAGTGCAAATACCACGTGATCTTCATATCGAAGTATCGGCGGAAGATTCTGTATGGGCAACCGTGGCAGCATTTTGGGGAGGCCTTGCGGAAACTGGCCGACCCCACACGCCGTAACCGTCGGTCTCAGGTGGACATGGCTTTCGACGTACTCACATCGGCCGGCGCGCCGCTGCACGTCAACGAGATCCTCGAGCGCATTCGCGCCCAGTTCTCCGTCCGGATCGACCGCGACAGCCTCGTCTCGTCGCTGTCGAAAAAGGTCGCCCGCGCGGACCGTTTCCGGTGTCCCGCCAAGAACACCTTCGCCCTCATCGAGAAGCCGCGATGACCCTGCTCGAGGCCTTCCTCTCCATCGTCGCGCCTTGGCGCGCGGTCTTTCCGCAACAGCGCACCTACTGCCGCGCCGTGCGCCAGTCGCTCGGTTTGCTGGTCTGTCTGGGCCGCCGCTGTCTGTCCCGCGTCATCTGGACCACCGGCGGCTCGCAGCGCGGCTGGGGCGCCGGGTACTTCCTGCACTCGCGCTGTGAATGGGCCCCGCAGCGGCTGTTCGAGTCGATTCTCGAGCGCGCGCCGCTCTACTGTCGCGGCCGGCTGGTCGGCGTCGCGCTCGACGACACCCGGCTGCACAAGACCGGCCGCTGCGGCTGATCGTCG
>CAYOPA010000406.1:0-5156 GCA_964405625.1 uncultured Bryobacterales bacterium | reverse complement strand
CTCGACTCCGCCCCCGGCAAGGGCTTATGATGACCTCCGCCATGAACCGTCGTGATTTGCTAATTGCTGCTTCGTTTTCGCCGTTGCTCGGTTGTGGGCGGTCCGACTCCGAGCATGCAGGCGCCGAGATCACCGTCGGCATCACCTCCAACACCCGGCCCGACTGGGCGGGCGCGGAGAACTTCCTGCTCTCGCTCGACGAATGCGCCGAGCTGGGTTACCGCTGGATCGAGACGTTTTGGGGCTACCTGGAGCCGTGGTGGGATTCGCCCCAGGCGCTGGTCGATCTCATGGCGGAAAAGGGTCTGAGGATGGAGACGGTCTCCAACTCCGGGCCGCTGAACATGCGCTTCCAGGACCCTTCCGCGCGGGAGCAGGTGATCGAGGACCATATGCGGCTGGTGCGCTTCATTAAGGCGATGGGTTGCGATCATCTGAAGATCAACTGCGGCGAACCCAATCCGGGCGGCAACACCGAAGAGATTTACGCCGAGCAGGCCAAGACGTTCAACGAGCTGGGCAAGCGGATTTCCGACGCGGGCCTCAAGTTCGGCATCCACGCCCACCTGTGGTCGCAGTTTGAGACCGGCCGGGACGTGGAGCGCATCCTAGCGCTAACCGACCCCGAGCACGTCTACTTTGTGCTCGACACCGGGCATGTGACGATGGCGGGCATGGACTCGCTGGAGCTGACAAACAGGTACGGCCACCGGATCATCGAGTACCACCTCAAGGACGTCGCGCCCGAGCACAAGGGCGGCTACAAGGGGCCGCCGTTGGACCGCACGGCGGTGAACACCACGGCGGACGACCGGATCTTTTTCGAGCTCGGCGAGGGCGGCGTGGACTTTCCGGCGATCCTGGCGCACCTGGGCTCGATCAACTGGAAGGGCTGGTTCACCGTCGAGCTCGATCGGACCGGATCGACGGCGAAGCAGAGCGCGGCGACGAGCAAGAAGTATATTGAAGAGGTCCTGGGGCTGACGGTCTGACGCCCGCGCCCGCCTATTCATACCTCTATGTCCGACTACACCGACGAGCATGCCGCCGCCGGCATCCAAGCCGAGCTGCCCGCGATGGAGACCTGGCCGAACCAGTTTCGCGGCTACACGATTCGCATCGAGATCCCCGAGTTCACCTCGGTTTGCCCGAAAACGGGGTTGCCGGATTTTGGAAAGATCGTGCTGGAGTACGAGCCGGCCGAGCTGTGCCTGGAACTCAAGTCGCTGAAGGTCTATACGCTCGCCTACCGCGACCTGGGTATCTTCTACGAAAACGTCACCAACAGGATTCTGGCTGACGTGGTGGCGGCGGTGAAGCCGGTGTGGGCGACGGTGACGGGTGAGTTTACGCCGCGCGGCGGCATCAACTCGACGATTACCGCGCGATACCGGGCTGGGTAATCGAGGGATTGGCGGCCTCCTTGGCCGCCGCGGTCATCGAAGCCGCCCTGATCGCGGCGGCGCGAACATCCGCCACGCCGGCGCTGTTGTGGATCTGGCGGCGAATCTTCACAAAGCGCCTGTAGCCGATGCTGATGACCAGGGTCGCCGCGCCAATGAAGACCCAGCCCGCGACGCGGTAGCCGGGCCCGAACATGGTTCCCTCGCCCAAGCCGGGCAGGTGGACGCCGCTTATGCCGGTTAGAAACAGAGCCAGGGACGTGCGGATGTAGGCCAGCAGGGTGCGCTCGTTGGAGAGCTCGGTGCGGTCGATGGCGAGATGGTCTCGCAGCAGGTTGTCTTGATTGATGTCGCTCAAAGCCAACTATTGAGGATAGCGCCCCAGGCGGTTTTTTCAAGGCGAGCTCGTCGAGCTTGGCGTACAGCAGCCGCCGTATAGAAGGCCACTGGGCGTGCGCTTTCCGCACACGCGACGAGCGCTGAGCGGACGTTCGCCTGATGTGGCAGCATGGACGCATGCCATCTCAAATGCTGGCCGAGATCGAGCAGCAGCCCGAGGCGCTGGAGGCGACGTTGCGGGAGCTCACGCCTCGCGCCGAAGCGTTGCGCCGACGCCTGGACGGCAGGACGCCGTCCGTTGTCGTCCTGGTTGCGCGCGGCACGTCGGACAATGCTGCCACTTTCGGGCGGTACCTACTGGAGATCACCACGGGGCTGCCGGTTTCGCTGGCGGCGCCGTCGGTGACGACGCTTTACGGGGCGCCTCCTCGCTGGCGGGACGCGCTGGTGGTGGGGGTCTCTCAGTCCGGCGCGTCAACCGACGTGAACGCCTGTTTGGAAGAGGCCCGCAAGCAGGGCGCGCTGACGTTGGGCGTTACCAACGAGAGCGACAGCCCGCTGGCCGGGCTGGTGGACGAGGTCTTTCCGGTGCTGGCCGGCCCTGAGCTCAGCGTGGCGGCGACAAAGACTTACACCGGTCAGATGCTCGGGTTCTACCTGTTGGCGAGGGCGCTGGGCGCGTCCATTGATTCCGAGCGGCTGCGTGAGATTCCCGAGACGGTCGAGGCGTATCTGGCGCTGCGGACTGACGTGGAGGGCCTCTCCGAGCGCTACCGCTTTATGGAGCGGGCCGTGGTGCTGGCGCGCGGCTTGAACTACGCGAATGCGCTGGAGTTTTCTCTGAAGCTGATGGAGACCTGCTACGTCACCGCGGAGCGCTTCTCGACCGCGGATTTCCGTCACGGTCCGATCGCGCTGGCCGAAAGAGACTACCCGGTGCTGCTGTGGGCGCCGCCGGGGCCGACGGCCGCCGGGGCCGAAGCGATCGTTAGGAAGCTCGAAGAGCTCGAGGCGGAAACGGTGGTTTTCGGACCGAGCGATTCCGCGGCCGTGAAGGCTGCGACCCGCTCGATTGTGCTGCCGGGGGCCCCGGGAGAAGCTGACGCCCGGCCGGCTGACCTGTACACGCCGATTCCCTATATCATCCCGGCTCAGTTGTTTGCGGCCGCTCTAGCGGAGCAGAAGGGGCTCGATCCGGACCGGCCGAGGACACTACGCAAGGTGACGAAGACGCTGTAGCGGACTAGCGGCGGCCGGTGAGCAGGCCCCAGCGCATGCTGAACAGCCCGACAATCATCATGCCGACCATCACGTTCCGCGGCGCGGTGCCGCCATGGTAGAAGAAGCAGAACAGCCAGGCTCCTGTTACGATGGCTCCTAAAATGAAAAGGGGCCTCGTCGCCCACCGACTCGGACTACTCCTAGCGTAGGGTCCGGGATGGGCGGGGCGGATCGGGGTTTCGACCAACGCAAGCGGGGAAGAGCACGGAAAGCCCTTGAGCGGAAATCGCTTAGGCTCAGTGCCGGACGTACCATGAGCAAGCTGGCGATCCTCGGCGAATTCGCTGAGTTCCTCAAAGAGAACAAGAAGCTCTGGCTGATGCCGATCATCATCGTGCTGGTGCTGCTGGGCGCGTTGCTTGTGTTTGCCCAGACCTCGGCTCTGGCGCCGTTCATTTACACCGTTTTCTAGGCGTTTCTAGTCGGACAGTCCCCGCAGGCGCGGTTCGACGCCGCTTAGCCAAGCTTCGAATTCGAGGTCGGAGACATCCATGGTGTCGACCTTGCGAGGCAGCAGCAACGGGTGGCTGCGTTGGGCGGCCATCGCGGGCAGGCAGGTCGTTGCCGTCTCCACGCCTTCGGCGGCTAGCCAGGGCAGAAAGCTGCGATCGTGGACCCCGCTGGGGTAGCAGAAATGCGTGGGCGTACGGCCGGTGAACGCTTCGAGGCGGCGGCGGTTGTCGTCGATTTCGCGGCGAAAAAGCGCCTCGTTGTCCGGTGTTCGATGGCGATGGGTGTGTAGCTGGATGTTGAAGCCTTGGTTGGCGAGCTCCCGCACCTCGTCGGCGGATAGCAATTGCAGGATGCGGCTGGCGAGGATCTCGTCGTAGTCCAGGCCGAGTGAAGCGGCGGCGCGGCGGGCGAGAGCGTCCTTTTCTTGGGCTGACAGCGATTCCTGGACCGCCTGGTCGAGGACCCGCCGTGCTTCCGGGCTGCAGAATCCGCCGCCGTGTATTTTCCAGTACATATAGGGGACGATCAGGTTGAAGATCGGTCGCTGAAAATCGACGTAGAAGGTAGTCACGTAGACCGTAACGGGAAGGTCGTAAGCCCGCAGAATGGGGGCGGCGCGGCGGTGGAAGTCGTGGAAGCCGTCATCGAACGTCAGTGCGACGGTGGGCTCGGTGAGCTCGCCGGCAAGAAGTCGTCGGACAGCGTCGCCGAGCGGGGCGACCTCGACGCCGGAACGTCGGATCGCCCGGCAGCGGCGCTCCAGGGTTTCCGCATTGAGGAACATTGCCGGATCCCAGACGTGCTCGTCGTCGATCGAGATTCCGTGGTAGCAGAGAATGAGCAGACGCTGTCTGCGCCAGCTCGAACGGGCGTGTAGCCGGAAGCCGCCAACAGCCTTCAAGGCCCGCAGTGACAGCAATTTTGCGATTCGGGCCGGGTTCACGTTGCTGAGCCCAGGATATCGTTTGGCGACCGGAAAAAAACAGGGCGAAAGGAACCGTTTGACCTGAGGGCTCGGTTTCCGGTATTCTGATCGGGTCTGCGCGCCGGCGTAGCTCAGTCTGGTAGAGCATCTGATTTGTAATCAGACGGTCGGGGGTTCGAATCCCTCCGCCGGCTCCATCGGCGGTTCGGAAGATGGAGTGTGAGAGGTCGTCGGCCGGACAACGACTTGCGCGGGAGTAACTCAAAGGTAGAGTCACAGCCTTCCAAGCTGTTGGTTGCGGGTTCGAGTCCCGTCTCCCGCTCCAAAGGTTGAGGACTGCGTCGAGGCCGCTTGGGTGTGAGCGCGAGCCCGAGATCGGGCCGATGTAGCTCAGTTGGTAGAGCGCGTCCTTGGTAAGGACGAGGTCACGGGTTCGAGTCCCGTCATCGGCTCCAGGGTTCTGGCGGGCCAGCGCAAGCGGGCAGGGGGCTCTTCCGGTCAGCGAATTTCGCCCCGGCGAGACGGCGAGCGGGTTTCGACTCGCGCCGCCGGGAGAGAATGTGCGGATGCGGCCGGCCGCGTCCGGGAAAAGTTTGGTTCGAAGACGCGTCTCGGCGCGATCGGACCAGGAGGACGTTCGGGACAGCGAGACGAAAGCGAACGCGAGGGGACGGGTGGCCGAGCGGTCAATGGCAGCAGACTGTAAATCTGCCGGGCTACGCCCTACCTAGGTTCGAATCCTAGCCCGTCCACCA
>CAYOPA010000405.1:0-5174 GCA_964405625.1 uncultured Bryobacterales bacterium | reverse complement strand
TCGGCGATCTCTTTGTTCTGCTTACCCTCGGCGGCGCTGTTCCAGGACTTCTCGTTGTTGCGGGTTCAGCTCAACGGCTGGCGCGACACGCATGCTGGCGACCTTTGATTGTAGAGGCGCCGGTGGAGCCCATGGGTAGGGCCAGAGCTACTAACAGGTATCGAAAAAGCATACCGCCATTGCCCTAGCATCCAATTTTCACTGGCGTCAAGTGAATTGTCCATGGAGCGATTCGGGAACGCTCCGGTCGGCATCGGCCAGCCCCGCGCCCGTCGTTCGCGGTCGCCCCAGTCGTCTACACTAAAAAAGTCAGTCCTCCCAGGGACCCGTAGCTCAGATGGATAGAGCGGCCGCCTCCTAAGCGGCAGGCCGTGGGTTCGAATCCCGCCGGGTCCACCACACCGCCCCTTCGCCGATATCGTCTGATGTAAGATGACTGGACCATGCGTTTCGCCGCCCTGCTTTTCCTCGCCGCCTGCACGCTTCAGGCCCAGAGCTCCGTTCGTCCCGGCGCGTTCCACGTCGAGCATCCCACCCTGCACAATCTCGGTTTCGAGTGGCCCATCGACGGGGACGACAACCGCAACGCGACCGTGGACGTGCGCTACCGCAAGGCCGGATCCAGCGAGTGGCGCCAAGCCTTGCCGCTGCTGCGGATTGGCGGCGAGAAGGTCTACCGCGACCAGTACAAGATGAGCTATATCGTGCCGCACGGCTTCGCCGGCAGCATCTTGAATCTGGAACCGGCCACCAGCTACGAGTGCGAATTCACCATGAAGGACCCCGACGGCGTGACCGGCGAGGCCGTCCATCGCGTAACCGTCTCCACGCGCGAGGAGCCGAAGCCGTACGCCGGCGGCCGCGTGCTGCACGTCTACCCCGACGACCACCAGGGGCCGAAGGAAGAGCCCAACTACATCGGCCTGAAGCACGCCTACTACGGCCCCGGCCGCGGCGACTGGACCTCCGTGCGCACCGACCGCGTGCAGCCCGGCGACACCATCCTAGTCCACGCGGGCCTCTACCGGCCCGATCGGCTCAACTACGTGGACCCGCTCAGCGGCCCTTTCACCGGCACCGTCTCGCTGTCCATCAAGGGCACGAAGGAGAAGCCGATCACCATCAAGGCGGCGGGCGACGGCGAGGCGATCTTTGACGGCGGCGGCAACCACCGGCTGTTTGAGGTGATGGCCTCGGCGCACCACATTTTTGAGGGGCTGACCTTCCGCAATACGGACGTGGCGCTGTTTGCCGGCGAGAAGGACGTGCTGGGCGCCGACTCGCTCACCGTCCGCAACTGCCGCTTTGAGGATGTGGGCGTGGGCGTTTGGACGGAGAGCGCCGATTCCAAGGACTTCCTCATTTCCGACAACCTCTTCCTGGGCCGCGAAGACCGCATGCGGGTGATCGGCTGGAACCAGGCCGGCTCGCGCGCCGCGGGGATCTATCCGTCGCACCAGCTGCGCAGCTTCTTTGCCATCAAGGTTTACGGGCCGGGCCACATCATCTCGCACAACTCGATCGCCTACTTCCACGACGCCATCTGCATCGCCACCTACGGCCCGCCCGAAAAGGAGCTGGAGCGGCAGGCCTCGGCGATCGATATCTACAACAACGACATGCACCTGTCGAACGACGACTTCATTGAGGCCGACGGCGGCGTGCACAACATCAGGGTCTATCAGAATCGCGGAGTCAGCTCGGCGCACAACGGCTACAGCGCGCAGCCGATCTTCGGCGGGCCGGTCTACTTCTTCCGCAACATCGCCTACCACGTGGGAGGCGGCAATCCGCTGAAGATCAGCGCGGTGCCGGCGGGGCTGATTTACTACCACAACACGCTGATCGGCGAGCAGAACGCGTCGGCGCCGTTCTCCAACGCACACTTCCGCAACAACCTCATCATGGGCCGTGACACGCCGGGCCTAGGGGTGATGACCTGGGCGAACGGCACGAGCAACTACAGTAGCGACTACAACGGCTTCCGGCCGAACAAAAACGGCGAGCCGCAGTACCGCTGGCTCGCTCCGGCGCCGGGCGAGACCGCCTACGAGCCGAAGCGCTCGGACTGGAAGGAGTTTCGAACGCTGGCGGATTTCCGGAAAGCAACCGGCCAGGAGCAACACGGCGTGGAGCTCGATTACGACATCTTCGAGGACCTGAAGCCGTCTGAACGGGCCCGCCGCCACCACGTTTACCACGCGATGGATCTGAATTTTCGGCTGAAGGCGGGCTCCAAGGCGGTGGACGCCGGAGAGGTCCTGCCGAACATCAACGACGGTTTTACCGGCAGCGCTCCGGACCTGGGTGCGCTGGAGGTCGGCAAGGAAGCGCCGCATTACGGGGCGCGCTGGATTACTTGGGAGCCGTTTTACCGATAGACCGTAAACCGGAGCGGATTTTGGCAGATTGAATAGGATGTGTTTTGAGATGTAGTGGGGTATCCATTTGACTTACGTGGATACCAGATGTAGCGGGGTCGACTTCTGGCTCACGACCTGTAGGCGCTCCCCCATTGGCGCGTTCTGCTTGTGTATCGAGAGGCAGGCGCGCGACGAGCGGCGCGCTAAAGCTCCCGCCGACCGTCCATCGCCTCGCTCATCGTCGCCTCATCAATAAACTCCAGCTCACTGCCGACCGGGATGCCCACGCCAATCCGCGAGACCTTCACGCCCAGCGGCTTGAGCAGCCGCAGCAAGTACGAAGCCGTGGCCTGGCCTTCTGTGGTCGGGCTGGTGGCCAGGATGATCTCCTTGACCTCGCCCTCGCGCAGGCGTTCAAGCAGGTTCTTGAGCTTGAGGTCTTCCGGGCGAATGTTGCGCAACGGCGAAATCGCTCCGTGCAGCACGTGGTAGAGCCCGGTGTACTGGCGGGTGCGCTCCACGATCATGATGTTGTTGGGCTGCTCGAGAACGCAGATCGTCGAGGGGTCGCGCTTGGGGTCGTTGCAGATGGGGCAACGCGGGCCTTCGGCAATGTTGTTGCACAGCTCGCAGAGCTGGATCGAGCCGCGCATGGCGGAGATCGCTCCGGCCAGCCGCTCGGCCTCTTCCAGCGTCACGCCCAGCAGGTGGAAGGCGATGCGCTGGGCGGATTTTGGCCCGACGCCGGGGAGGCGCTTGAGCTCGTCCACGAGTCGCGACATGGGCGCGGCTAGATCGTCAGTCATGGTATCCGTAGGGGCGGCCGGAAGGCCGCCCAAAACCAGTTGAATTCCAGGTTTCGCGCGGACTTGGGCGGCCTTCCGGCCGCACCTACGCGGCGTGGTCGCAGGGCGCCCGGATTTAGAACATGCCCGGGGGCAGGCCCATGCCGCCGAGCAGGCCGCTGATCTTCTGCTGGCTCTCTTCATCGACCCGCTTGGCGGCTTCGTTCACCGCGCCGCGGATCATGTCTTGCAGCATCTCCACATCCTCGGCGGCCTCGGGCTCGATCTTCACGTCGAGCAGCGCCTTGTTGCCGTCCATCTTGACGGTAACCATGCCGCCGCCGGTGGAGGCTTCGACCTTGATTTTCGAGATCTCTTCCCGCAGTTTTTGCTGGGCCGCCTGGGCCTGCTGCATCATTTTTTGGGGGTTCATCAGGCTAAGTCCCTCAGGTTTCTTACTTCTCGGATCTGACCGGGAAACAGATCCCGGAAAATTTGGATGTCGGGGTCGGCGAGGGCGCGTTTGGCCGTATCGGATTCCAGCGGCGAGGCTTCCTCGTCCGCCCGGCTCACGGGCGCGGCGCGCGCCTCGTCGGCTCCGCTCAAATCGCTCCCCAGCGTAACACGCGATCCGAGCCCGGCGGCCTTAACGGCGGCCTCCACGCTCTTCCACTCCAGCTCGACCATGGTCCGCTCATGGGCCGGCACGCGGATCGTCAGCGCGCCGTTGTTCTCTTCCACCGACGCCTGCGCCAGCGAGCCGGCGCAAAAATCCTGGCCGGCGTCATTGAGCGCGGCGATCAACCGCTCGCGCAGGCCGGAGGCTGCGCTAGGCGCCCGTTGCGTGCGCGGCGGCGGCTCTTCGATCGGCGGACGGCTGGGCGGCTCATCGGGAGGCGTCCAGGGATCCGGCGGCTCCTCCAGCGGCGGCGGCTCGTCGTCGGGCGTCTCGTAGGGCGGCGGCGCGGGAGGAGGCGGCTTGCGCGGCGGCGGAATCGGCGTCTGCGCCTCACGCCGGGGCGCCGGCGAACGCTCCAGCGACGCGAGATCGGTGCGGGGGCCCGCGGAAGCTTTGCGCGGCGGCTCCGGCAGCTCTGGAACCGAGCTTCCGCCCAGCGCCAGAATCGCCTCTTCAATCGGCCGCAGGCGGCCCGCGTAGACCAGCTTGAGCAGCCCGATCTCCATGTGGAACCTCGGCTGCGCGGCGGTTTGCAGGTCGCGGTAGAGGTCCAGCAGCAGTTGCAGGTAGCGCGTCAGGTCCTCGCGCGAGAAATGCTGGAGCTGCTCCGACGCCTGCTTGCGTTCGGACTCGCCCGCCGTCACCAGCCGCGTGTCGCCGCCGGCCACCTGCATCACCAGCAGGTTGCGGAACTGTCGCGTGAGCTCGCCCACAAAGTGCTGCGGATGCCGTCCCTCGCGAAACAGCCGGTCCACGATGTCGAGCATCGCGCCGGGATCGCCGTCCCGCAGCGCGTGCAGGATGCGGTCGGTAGTCTCCGCCGGGATGGCCCCCAGCAAGTTGCGAACGGCCTCGGCTTCGAGCTTTTGGCCGCAGGAAGCGATCGCCTGATCCAGGGTCGAAAGCGAATCGCGGATCGAGCCGTCGCCGGCCAGCGCGATCGCCACCAGCGCGTCATCCTCAAACTCAATCCCTTCCTGGCCGCAGATCCAGCGCATGCGGTCCACGGTTTGATCCAGGTCCACCGTGCGGAACTGGAAGCTCTGACAACGCGACAGGATGGTGGCCGGAATCGCCTGGGGCTCGGTGGTGCAGAGGATGAAGACGACCCACTCGGGCGGCTCTTCCAGCGTCTTGAGCAAGGCGTTAAAGGCGTCGGTCGTGATCTGGTGGGCCTCGTCGATGATGAAGACCTTGAAGCGGTCGCGCGCGGGCCGGTAGCGGACGCTCTCGCGCAGCTCGCGAATGTCGTCGATGCGGCGGTTGGAGGCGGCGTCAATCTCGATGACGTCCATCGCCGAGCCGGCGGCGATCTCGCGCGCTACCGGGTCATCGGGGTCAAAATCG
>CAYOPA010000404.1:0-5204 GCA_964405625.1 uncultured Bryobacterales bacterium | reverse complement strand
GCGGCTCAGTGTTGATGCACCGATCCCGGCACATGCACGCCGCGCGCCCGCTTGACGGCGTCCTGCAAGGCGCGCCGGGTCATCACTTCCGCCAGATGCTTGCGGTAGGCGACCGTGCCGCGCATGTCGTCAATCGGCTGTGCGGCCGCCTTCGCCATCTCGGCCGCCATACGGATGCTGTCGTCGGAGACCGTCTCGCCGGCCAGCGCGTCGCCCGCTTCGCGGACAAACAGCGGCGTCGGCGCCACCGCCGCCAGGGCGATCCGGGCCGAGCGGAAGCGATCGCCGTCAAGCGTCACGTTCACGCCGACGCCGACCACGGCGATGTCCATCTCGTTGCGCGGAATGAAGCGAAGATAGCGCGCGCCGGAGTGCGGGCCCGGCGGCGGCAGGTGCAGCGAGGCAAGAAATTCAGTCGGCGCCAAGGCGTTCTTGCCCGGCGCCAGACAGAACTCTTCCACGGGCAGATGCCGCACGCCAAACGGGCCGACGATGTGGCAGATCGCTCCATAGGCGATCAGCGCCGGAATCGAGTCCGCGCTGGGAGAGGCGTTGCAAAGATTGCCGCCGACCGAGGCGCGGCCCTGGATCGGCGTGCCGCCGATCATCTCGACCACGTCGGTCAGCCCCGGATAGCGCGCGACCACATGCTCGTCGGCATAAATTTTGTAGCAAGGCACGGCCGCGCCCAGGGTCAGGCCCTTGACCGGATCCCATTCGATGGCGTTGAGCGCCGGGATCTTCTTAACGTCGATGACGACATCCGCCATGCGGCGGCCGCCGCGGAGCTGCACCAGCAGATCCGTGCCGCCGGCCAGCGCGCGGGCGCTTGCTCCATGGCGTTTGAACAACGCGACGGCGTCATCGAGGGTTTGTGGGGCTTCGTAATCGATCCAGCGCATGAGTGGACCTAGGAGTATAGCCCAGCCGCCGCCCGGTAGTGGGCTTTATCCCGCCACAACCGGGTTGGAGAGCACCCCGATATCTTCGATCTCAACCTCGACCTTGTCGCCGGGCTTCATCGCGCTGGTGCGGCCGGGGGTGCCCGTGTAGATCACGTCGCCGGGCTCCAGCGTGATGAACGTCGAGACGAATTCGATGATCTTGGCCGGCGGGAAGATCAGGTCGCTCAGCATCTGCGTCTGCTTGACTTCGCCGTTCAGGCGCAGGGTGATGCGCTTTTTGGCCACGTCAATGTCGGTCTCGACGGCCGGTCCCAGCGGGCCGAAGGTGTCCGAGCCCTTGGCGCGCCACCATTGCACGTCGGGCTTGTCGCCCTGGCTGCCGTTCTGCCAATTGCGCTCGGAGACGTCGTTGCCGCAGGTGTAGCCAAAAATGTACTCGGCGGCGTTGGCGGCGGAGACGTTCTTGGCCGTTTTGCCGATCACCACCACCAGCTCGGCCTCAAAATGCACGTCCTTGGAGTCCGACGGCAGCTCGATCGGGTCGCCGGGATTCTGCAGCGCCGTCGGCGGCTTGTAGAAGATCTCGGGCTTCGCCGGCTCGGGACGGCCGTTGAGGTGGCTCTTGTAGTTGAGGCCGACGCAGATGACTTTCGGCGACTCCACCGGGTAGAGCAGCTTGACGTCGGCGATGGGAACGGTCGTTCCTGTCTTCGACGGCGCGCCGCCGATGAAGTTGCCGGAGAGCTCCTCAATCTGGTCGCCGGCGAGGACGCCGTAGGAGGTCTTGCCTTGGTGTTGATAGCGGACGTACTTCACAGTGTTGGTCTCCGATTCGAAGGCGCTAGTTTAGCAGAACGGGTCCGGACATCGACCCGGCGCCGTCACTGCCGCTGGCACTTGGCGCAAAAATGCGTGGACCGGCTCGCAATCACCGTCTTGCGAATCGGCGCCCCGCACACCTTGCACGGCTCGCCCGTCTTGCCATAAACAAACGTGCTGAGCTGAAAATACCCCTGCACGCCGTCGCTGTTGACGTAGTTCATCACCGTCGTGCCGCCTTGCTCGATCGCGTCCTTGAGCACTTCCTGGATCGCCTGGTGCAGCCGCGCCGCACGCATGGGACCCAGGCGCGCCGTGTTCGTCTTGGGGTGGATGCGCGAGCGGAACAGCGCTTCGTCGCAATAGATATTGCCCAGGCCTCGCAGGAACTCCTGGTTCAGCAACACCGCCTTGGCCTGCGCCCCGCGCCGCTTGAGGCGTTCGTAAAACTCCTCAAACCCCACCTCCAGCGGCTCCGGTCCCAACTCGCGCAGCCGCGGCGGTATGTCCGGCGCCCACTCAAAGCGGCCGAACTTGCGGATGTCGTGAAAAATCAACGACACCCCGCCGTCCAGCGTCAGGATCGCCCGCGTCCACGGTCCCGGCTCGCCGTTGAGTAGGAAATTGCCGGTCATCCGCAGGTGGACGACCAGCACCGAGCGCTCCCCGCCGCGCTCCAGGTCAAAGACGATGTACTTGCCCCAGCGACGCAACGCCGCGATGCGTTGGCCGCGCAGGCCCGCCACGGTTAGATCCGGGTCGCCCTTGGCCGTGCGCGCCCAGCGAAACTCGGCGTTCTCGACCGTGCGGCCCACCACGCGGGGCCGCAGCCCGCGCACGATCGTTTCCACCTCGGGCAACTCGGGCAACGGGCGCTACTCCCACTCAATCGTCGACGGCGGCTTGTGGGACAGGTCGTACAGCACCGCGTCCACGCCGTCGAGCGCGGCGATGCGGCGCGCCAGCTCGCCGATCTGCTCCGCCGGGAGCTGCGCCACCTCGGCCGTCATGCCGTCCACCGAGGTGATCGGCCGCAAGGCGACCGTTTCCCCGTTTCCACGCGAGAACGGCAGCAACACCACCGGGCACTGCCAAATCTGGTCGTACAGCCCCTCCTCGCGGAGATAGTCGGTCACGATGCGGTCCGCCCGTTGCAGCAGCTCCACGCGCTCACGGGTCAGCGTGGCGCGGTGGATTCGCCAGCCCTCCGAGTCCACGTTCTGCGGCGTCAGCGCCAGCACGATGCGGTTGGTGCGCCGGAAGCGGTTGGTGATCTCGGTGGCCAGCGGCAGCAGGCGCTGGTAATCGAGGCCGCCGTCCCACAGCAGCGTCAGTTGGGCGTAGCTGCGGCTGTCGCCCTGCACGCCCACGCTGCGCAACGGCAGCAGGAAGGCGCGGTAGCCGGAGCGCTGGGCGAGCGAGTCTATTTCGGCATCGGCCAGCGGCTCGGCGGCCGTCTTCGAGCACAGGCAGCGAATCGCCAGCGCCGGGCCGGGAAACGGGTGCCGCCACAGCAGCGACTCCGCCAGCCCCAGGGTCTGGCCCAGCGTGCGCACTTCGTCCTTGTAAAACTCCGCCAATGGCTCCAGCACCCGGCCCTGCGCGATCAGCTCCTGGATGTGCGGCACGCGGTTGTGGTGCGTCTTGATGACCGCCGCCTGCCCCGTGCCGCCGGACTCGATCGTGTCCGGGTAGATCGTGCCTTGTCCGAGCAGCCAGTCGTGCCCGGCGTGCTCCTCGCGCTCCAGCAGCTTGTCCTGGATATCCACGAACGCCTTGCCGATGATGGCGCGCTTCTGCTCGGGGTCGGTAACGCCTTCGAGGCCGCCGAAGAAAGTCTCCGAGGCGTCGATGACCTCAAACCGGCCCAGGTCGAGCTCGGCGAAGGCCTTCTCGATCTGGTCGGTCTCGCCGTGGCGCATAAAGCCGGTGTCCACGTAGATGCCGTGGACGGCTTCGGTCCCCAGCGCCCGCACCGTGAGGGCGTAGGCGACGGTCGAATCGACGCCCCCGCTCAAGAAGAACAGCACCCGCCGCGCGCCCGCTTTCTGGCGGATGTCGGCGATCAGCGCCTCCGCGCGGTCCTCGGGATGCCAGTCCTGCGCACACCCGCAGACCCCGACCACGAAGTTGCGCAAAATCTCCGTCCCATAAGGCGTATGGACGACTTCGGGGTGAAACTGGAAGCCAAACAGGCCGCGCTTGACGTCGCCCATCGCGGCGACGGGGCAGTCGGCGGTCGTCGCCAGCGCTTCAAAACCCGACGGCATCCGCGAAACAGCGTCACCGTGGCTCATCCAGACGCGCTGCACCGCCGGCAACCCGGCAAAAAGGGGCTCGGCGCGCTCGATGTGCAGATCGGCCTGCCCGAACTCCTGGGTCTGGCCGGGCTCAACCACGCCGTCCAAGCCCTGCGCCATCAACTGGTGACCGTAGCAGATGCCCAGCATCGGCAAGCCGACCTCGAAAAGCCCAGGGCTGGGTTGCGGCGCGCCGGGCTCGAAAACGCTCGACGGACCGCCGGAGAGGATCACGCCCCGGTAACTAGCCAGCTCGGAGGGCGCTACATTCACGGGCAAAATCTCGGCGTAGACGCCCAGCTCGCGGACCTTGCGGGCGATCAGATGACAATACTGGCCGCCGGAGTCCAGAACGGCGATTTTTTGCATAGGCTGTCGGGCGGGCGAGACCGGCGGAGCCGTTCGCGAGGGGCAACGTAAACCTTAAGATATCATTCAAGTTGTGATCTCCCCGGAACTCCTTCAAGAGCTGCGCCAAGCCGTCGGCGCGACGTCCGTCCTCGACAGAGCCCAGGACCTGCTGCTGTACGAGTACGACGGCTCCATTGAGAAGGGCCGGCCCGAGGTTGTGGCCTTCCCGCGCACGACCGAGCAGGTGGTGGACTTGGTCAAAGTCGCTGCCCGGCACAAGATCCCGCTGGTGGGCCGCGGCGCCGGCACGGGGTTGAGCGGCGGCGTGATTCCCACCGAGGGCGGCCTGATGATCGGCTTCTCTCGGATGAACCGCATCCTGGAGATCGACTACGAAAACGAGTGCGCCGTGGTGCAGCCCGGCGTGGTGAACCTCGACATCACCCTGGCGGTCCAGGGCAACGGCTACTACTATGCGCCGGACCCCTCCAGCCAAAAAGCCTGCACCATCGGCGGCAACGTTGCCGAGAATGCCGGCGGACCGCACACGCTGGCCTACGGCGTGACGACCAACCACGTGCTCGGCGTGGAAGCCGTACTGCCCGACGGGACGGTCATCCAAGTCGGCGGCAAGGAGACGGACCTGCCCGGCTACGACCTGCGCGGGCTGCTGACCGGCTCGGAAGGCACGATGGCGCTGATCACCAAGGTGATTGTGCGGCTGATGCGCGCCTCCGAGGAGGTCAAGACACTGCTGGCGATCTACGACGAGCCGGCCGACGCCGCCGACACCGTCGCCGGTCTAACCGCCAAGGCAATCGTGCCCGCC
>CAYOPA010000403.1:0-5208 GCA_964405625.1 uncultured Bryobacterales bacterium | reverse complement strand
TAAGCTCCTAGAGCAGGCGCGCGATGCCATAGAGACGTCGCACGAGAAAGCGATAAGTCTCCACTCGGAGGCCAGGGCCGTTGGCGTCATCTCTGCGGCGGACTCCGAGACCGCTGGCAACGAGATCGTCGAATTCGTGCCGGGATCGAGCGACCCGCTCGGGCTGGCCGTTCATGACGGCAAGCTCATCCGTTGTGACGCGGGCATCCGCCCGGGGTGGCCGAATTACGACAGCCCCACGGCCGGCTGGATCTTCCAAATCGACTTCATCTGACGGACATTCAGCCCGAGCGCATCACCTCGTCCCAGGAGACCTTGCGCTCGAGCTCCATCGCCATGCGGCCCATGATGGCCGTGAGCGTGCTTTCAACGCCCCGCACGCCCGTGTTCTCCGGCTGGTCCTCGGCGATGCGTCGCACAAACTCCGCCATGGCGTCGATGGTGACGTTGCGCGGCGATTCTTCGCGAAGTACGACCTTGCCGTCCTTGAAATGCTTCCAATACTCGGCGGCGGTCTCGACGACGCCGTCGGAGCCGAAAAATTGCTCCGCTACGTCGCGATAGCCGGGAGGCCCCAACGTCGTGCCGATCAGCGAACCGCTCAAGCCTTCGGCGTAGCGGAAGGTTACGTTGCCGTGGTCCATCATGTCGCCCGGGCGGTCTTTGGCGATGCGCCCGCCGCTACCGATCGCGCTGTCGGGCCGCCCGCCCAGGAACCAATTCATCACGTCGATCAGGTGAATGTTGTTCTCGACGATCAGGTCGCCCGAGAGCTCGCGCCAGACGTGCCAAGTCTGGATCTTCTCGTCCAGCGTGCGTGGGGGTTTCACGGGAACGTCACGTCCAGCATGCTTGATGAAGCGCACATGCGCCATCTGCATCTTGCCCAACTCGCCGGAATCGATCCGCTTCTTCGCCCGGTGATAGACTTCGCCGTAGCGCCGCTGAAAGCCGAACGCAATGTTCAGCCGACGGTCGGCGGAGTCGGCGGCCTGCAGGATTCGCTTGCAACCGGCCACGTCAGCCGCGGCAGGTTTTTCTATGTAGATATGCTTTCCGGCCTTGACCGCGTCTTCGAAGTGGTCGGCGTGGAGGAAGACGGGCGTTGCGATGATGACCGCGTCGACGTCGCTCGCCAACAGCTCTCGGTAATCCTTGAAGATCTTCGGGTCTTGGACCCCGATGCGCTGCTTCGCATGCTCGATGCGATCGTCGTAGAGCTCCGAGATCGCGGTCAGCCGAGCGCCGGAGCTCTCGACGAGCGCCTTCGCCACGGTCGATCCCCGCCCGCCGGCGCCGATCAGCCCCACGGTTACGGAGGAATTGGCCTCGGCGCCGCGCACCGCCTGAAACGGGACGGCCGTGAATGGGACGGCCGCCGCCGCCCGAATCAGATTCCTGCGCGAAACCGTGTTGTCGTGTTCCATAGCCATCCCGCGCGTCTCGCTACGCAATGTGTCCCGAAGCCCTCAGCAAGGTCTCGTGCACCAACAGCTCGTGGTCATAGGAGTGCCGCAGCGGCTCGCCCGTCCGGACGGAGTGCGCGAAGGCCTTGAGTTCCTCGACATCGAAGGGGTGCGCCCCCAACTCGAGCTCCTGCCAGCCCGCCCGGTACGGTCCCTGCGCACGGCGCATGTTGACTTGCATCGTGCGCGGTCCTGAGATCGGCTGGATGTGGAACGAGCCGTCCGAGCCAATCAGCTCAAACGAGCGGTGCTGCGAGGCGTTCGGCATCCTCGCCGCAGTGGAGATGACCGCCAGCGCCTTGGGGTATTCGAGCACCGCCATCGTGTTATCGGCCAGATCGTCGTCGGCGCTCGTATCGTGCCGCAACCAGTGTTGCACCTTCTCCGGCCGACCAAAGAGCTCGACGGCCCGGTCGACCATGTGTCCCGCCAGCTCGAAGAAGGCTCCTCCGGGATAGCGTGCTTCGAGCTCCCGCTGTTCGGGGCCGCGGTCGGAATTCATGGTGGCGCGCATCATGTAGACGTCGCCCAGCCAGCCTTCTTCCTTGGCTTCGATCGCGGCGCGAATGCCCGGGTGGTAGCGATAGTTGTAGCCCTGTTGGACGAGCAGCTTCTTACGGCGAGCCTCATCGAGCAGATCCCGAAAAGGCTCCAGGTCCGGCGACGGCGGTTTTTCGATGTGCAGATGCTTGCCCGCCTCGATCACGTTGCGCCCCCAATGGATCGCATTCCGGATTCGGCCCTCGACGAGCACCATGTCGAGCGAACGGGCTTCGAGCAACTCCCGCTCGGTGACCCAGTCCAGGCCTTCGAACAGCTCGTCGTTCCGCTTGCTCTTCTGGTTCTCGGGATTCGGGTCGTGCACGGCGACCAACTCGAAATCGTTCAGCGAACGCAGGGCGCGCAGCTTGCTCCGCACGTGCCCGTGGTCGGTTCCGAACAGGCCCACGCGGATCTTCGGAGCCCGCGCCGTCCCGGGGGCGGCCAAGGCGGCGGCGCCCGCTGCACGAAGGAAGCTCCGACGGCCGACGGACGTCACGAGCTCCCTCCGGACTCGAGCGGCGAGATCAACGGCCGCAGATATTCGGCGCTGAGCCGAACGGCTTCACCGACCGTCATCACGCCTTCGAAGGCTTGGTGGATCGTCACGTATCCGGTGTAGCCCATGTCACGCAGCGCTCCAAAGACCTCTTCGCAACGCACGCCGCCCGGCTCCCAGAGCCCGATGTGGTCCACTCCCACCCCGCCTCGCTTCCAGGTGTTCACGACCGACTCGGCGTCCGGGTTCAGCCGGTGGTTCTGCACGTAGACGTTAAAGATGTGCTCTCGGAGCTTCTCGATCGTTTCCTTGCCGTACGGCTCGTCGGCGATCATCCAGTTGGCCGGCTCGTAGATCAGGCCGAAGTTTGGGCGGCCGATCTTTCTCAGGGTGTCGAGCGAGCCCTCGACCGTCTCGAAAAGACTGGCGGCGTGCGACTGATGCGCCAGCCGGACGCCGCGTTCGCGGGCTTCGTCGGATGCGCGTTGCGCCCATGCGATGTCTTCCTCGGTCTTCAAGCACATACGCAGTAGGTCGGAGTGGAAGGCCTCTGCCAGATCGAGGTAGGGCGTGATGTTGCGCAGCGCTTCGGGACCGCGCTCATTGTTCTGCGGAATCGCGAAATCGCCGGTGGCCATCGAGACGGCGAGCCCGGCTTCGTGGATCTTCGCGCTGATTTCGCGAACAGTTTCCGGCGGTGAATGGACGCCGGCCTGGGAGGCGCGCAGACACAGCGCGGCGCAGTCGTTCCCAAAAGCAACGGCTATGAGCTCGTCGATTGTCATCGACGATTCGGTCTTGTTGTCAAACTTTTCCGCGACGCGCACGGAGAGAGAAAGCTTCATCCCGTCGCGGGGAGCGTCGTCACGGGCGGGCTCGGGCGCCGATTGGCCGCAGCCCGCCGCCGCAACGACCCCCGCCGCCGTCAGAAACTCTCGTCGCGTTGCCGTTTGCCTCATCAGCTCAAGGCTATGTTGCGCTTCGCCGAGCGGCGTGTCAAGCGCCGAGGGGTCGGCCCGTTCCTCCAGCCGCTTGCGGCGCTAGGTTAGGATGGCGTCGACGCGATGCGGCTCGCGATCCGCCGGGCCCAGGCGTCGCTTGGCGCCCATCGTCTCCAGCATCGAGCAGTAGACATCGAGCCCCTCGGCGCGGATATCGAGGATTTCGCGGTTCTTGAAACGGCCGTCGGCGCTGGTTTTGGCATGGAAGACGCCGGAGAGCCCCGACTCGGGGTCCGAATGACGGCCGTCGCCGGATTCGGTCGATGCCGTGCGCCTCGAATTCTCCAGGATCGTTCTGCCGTTGGGTTCGGTCGTCCGGTAGAGGCGGTTCAGGAAGTAGGCGACTTCGCGCATCTTCCTATGCGCGTCGGCGCGGAGCTGCTCGTTCTCCTTCTCGGGGTCGAAGTCGTGCCACCACTAGTGGCTGCAACTGTTGGCTCCGGTGGCGTTCCTCTGCCCGCGGTCGTCAAACTCGAAGACCTTACGCGCCGCGTACTCGTAGTTCTTTGACCGGCTGGTCTGCGCTTCTTTGTACCCGGAGGAGCGGCGGGCGGACTTCCGATCGAATTTCCAGTTGATAGTGACGCGTTCGCGGTTGACGCGGCGGTTCCAAGCGTTGGCCTCGCGCCGCAGCTCCGCCAGGCTCGGGATGCGCCGCTTGCCCGGACATTGCCGCGTGAAAAGCCCGATCTCGATTTCAGCCTGATTGAGCCAACTGCCGTGACGCGGCGTGTAGTGCACCGTGAAGGCGTCCCAGATCTCGCCGCCGAGCTGCCCGCCGCGCAAGTCGGTCAGCGACTTGCGCGAGTGCGTGCTGAGATTGTCGACGACCAGGTGGATCGTGTCGGCCTGCGGGTAGGCCATCACGATCTCGAACAGCGCTTGCACGAATTGCGGCCCCGAGCGGTCCGCCGTCACGCGGGTGAAGTGGCGGCCCGCCTTGGGCTCGACGGCACAGAAGACGTTGGCCGTGCCGCAGCGCCGGTATTAGCTGTCGCGGCGCGCCTCGCGCCCCGGCGCGGCGGGCTCGGACGGACGCACGTCGGCGTACAGCATCACCGTCTTATCCTCCAGACAAACCACCGGCTCGAGCGGGTTCTGGGGCCACTCATAGAGCTCGAGGACGCCTTCCATGGCGGCGATGCAGGCGTCATCGAGCGCCGCCACACACCACATTTTTTCCGCCACGGCTTGAGGTCGCTGTGCGACGGCTGCGCAGAGCTCGCCGTCGCCACTTGCTCGCCTTTGGGCCCATGACAGCGCTGGCAATCGATCCCGTCGGGAATCTTGCCCCGGTAGACGGGCGGATTTCCCACGAGGCAGCGCCCTCCGGCCACTCCGGATAGCCGTTGTGGCAGAACATGCAGTCATACGTGACGACCCGCTCGAAGCCGTCGTGGTTCGGCCGATCATAGCCCGGGCTCATCGCCCACGTCCCGCCACCGTCGGCGTACCAGCCGAGCGGCGCTTGACGGATTCGGCCGTCCGACTCCTGAAACAAGAACGAGCGCGCATGGTTGCCCGAACCCAGCACGAAGTCGATCCGTTTCCCTCGGACGTTCGTCTGCTTGCCGCGGAAGCCGACCTGCCAGCGCCGCAGAATCGCCACCCCTCCTCGCTCGATGACTTGGTAGTAGCTTTCGGACGCCTCGTGGTAGTAGTGACTGTGTCGGGAAGTCAAGGAAAAAAAGAGCAGCTCGTC
>CAYOPA010000402.1:0-5225 GCA_964405625.1 uncultured Bryobacterales bacterium | reverse complement strand
CCGCGGCAGCTTACCTTCGAGGACGATTCCAACAGCCACCCGCGCTGGGCGCCGGACGCGGGCCGCATCTTTTATCTCTCCGCGCGCTCCGGTTCCAGTCAGATCTGGGCGATGGATCCGGGCGGCACGGGCGCGGAGCAGGTGACGAACCTGTCCACCTCGGTGACGTCGTTCGCCGTCTCGCCCACGGGGGATCGGCTCATCTACGCCGCCCGCGTCTATCCCGATTGCGGCGCCGAAGACGCCTGCAACGCGCGGCGGCTGGAAGCGGACGAAGCCAATCCCGTGACGGCGAGGGTTTACGACAGCCTGCTCTACCGCCATTGGGACCAGTGGCGCGACGGCCGCCGCAGCCACCTGTTCTCCTGGAAATTCAGCGAATCCGGCGCCGAGCCGGTCGACCTGACGCCCGGAGACGTCGATGCGCCGCCGTTCTCGCTGGGCGGGCCGGCCTCGTATGCGATCTCGCCGGACGGCGCCGAGGTCTGCTTTACGCGCGGCGAGCTCGACGGGGCGGCGACATCCACCAACACCGACTTGTTTGTGATCCCGGCGGATGGCGGAGGCGGCGCCCGCCGCATCACCGAGAACCCGGCGGCCGACGCCTCGCCGCTCTACTCGCCGGACGGGCGCTATCTGGCGTACCGCCGCCAAACGCGGCCCGGCTACGAGAGCGACCGCTGGCGGCTGGCGCTATACAACCGCGAGACCGAGCTGACCGAGAGCCTGTCGGATTCGCTGGACCGGCCGGTGGAGTCGATGGCTTGGGCCCCGGACTCCTCGCGGCTGTTCTTTACGGCCGAGGACCAGGGCAAGCAGCCTATCTACACCGTGGCCGTCGCAGGGGGCGCGATCAGCATGCCGGTCTACGGCGAGGCCTCGCACGGCGATATTCAGATGCTGCCCGACGGCCAGTCCATGATCTACACCGCGCAGAGCCTGTCGCACCCGGCGGAAATCTATCGAGCGTTTTCGTCAGGCGGCGCTCCGCGGCAACTGACCTCCTTTAACCGGGAACTGCAGGAGCGTTACGCGCTGGGCGAGGTGGAAGAGATCACCTACCAGAGCGGGGGGCAGAAGGTCGGCGCCTTTCTGGTCAAGCCGCCGGGGATGAAAGTGGACGGGCGGTATCCGCTGCTGCTTTTCATCCACGGCGGGCCGCAGGGCGCCTGGTCGCAATCGTGGAGCTACCGCTGGAATCCGCAGATTTTTGCCGGCGCGGGCTACGTGGTGCTGCTGCCCAACCCGCGCGGCTCCACCGGATACGGCCAGTCCTTCACCGACAAGATTCGGGGCGACTGGGGCGACGGACCGTTTGAAGATCTGATGGCCGGGGTGGATCACGTGATCGCGCGGCCCTACGTGGACGCAGCCCGACTGGCGGCGGTCGGCGGCTCCTACGGCGGCTACATGGTCAATTGGACGATGGGCCGGACCGACCGCTTTCGGGCCCTGATTTCGCACGCGGGGGTTTATGATCTGCCGAGCTTCTTCGGCGCCACCGAGGAGCTGTGGTTTCCATTGAGGGAGTTTCGCGGCGCGCCGTGGGAGCAGCCCGAGCTCTATCGCGCGCTGTCGCCCAGCCAGTCGGTGGAAAAGTTCAAGACGCCCACGCTGGTGATCCACGGGGAGAACGACTACCGCGTGCCGGTCAGCCAGGGGTTGCAGCTCTTTACCGCCCTGCAGTTGCGGGACGTTCCCTCCAAGCTGCTCTACTATCCCGACGAGGGACACTGGGTGCTGCAACCGCGCAATAGCCAGTTGTGGCACCAGACGGCGATCGAGTGGCTCAACGAGTGGACGGAGCCTTAGGCGGGCGGCTCCCTGGCGCATCAGTAAGGCTACTGTCGCTGCGTCATCCCCGCATTGAGCCGCCCATGTTTAACAGGCTGGCGTCCCGGACCCCGGCCGCCCAGCTTGGAATGTACAATAGGGGATTCCCACGAGTCGGCGAACAGGTCGCCGTGTATCTCCCGGAGCCTAAATCACTTGCAGCGCTGTCCAGGTATTCGCCGAGCGAAGATTGTTTCCGTCGGCCGCTATACGCCCCCGAAAACCCTCACGAACGCCGACCTTGAGCGGATGGTGGAGACCAATGACGAGTGGATCGTGACGCGAACCGGTATTCGCGAGCGCCACATCGCCGCGGACGATCAGGCGACCTCGGACCTGGCCGTCGAAGCCGGTCGAGATGCGCTCGCCAAAGCGGGCGTGGCCGCCTCCGAGGTCGAAACCATCATCGTCTGTACGGTGACGCCGGACATGTTCTTTCCCTCCACGGCCTGCTTGGTGCAGGACAAGCTGGGGGCCAAGGGGGCTTGGGGTTTTGACTTGGTGGCCGCCTGCTCGGGACTGCTGTATGGCCTGACGACGGCGGCGCAGCTCATCGCCAGCGGCTCGCAGAAAAAGGGCTTGGTGATCGGCGCCGACACCATGTCGCGCATCGTCAACTACGAGGACCGCGCCACCTGCGTGCTCTTCGGCGACGGCGCTGGCGCGATGTTGTTGGCGCCCGCCGAGGAAGGCGACGAATCGGGTCTGCTTGATTTTCAGCACGAGATCGACGGCTCGGGCGGCAACTTTCTCTACATGCCCGCCGGGGGAAGCCGACGGCCCGCGTCGATCGAATCCGTGACGGCCAAAGAGCACTACGTGCACCAGGACGGTCGCCAGGTCTATCGATACGCCGTCAACAAGATGTATGAGATCTGCACGCGGCTGCTGGAGCGCAACGGCCTGACGGTGGACGACGTGGACCTGCTGATCCCGCACCAGGCGAACGCCCGCATCATCACGGCCGTCGCCGAGCGTCTCAACCTGCCGCTCGAAAAAGCGGTGATCAACATCCAGGACTACGGCAACACTACCGGCGGCACGATTCCGCTGGCCACGCACGACGCCATTGCGAGCGGCCGTCTGAAGCAGGGCGACCTGGTGCTCATGGCGGCCGTCGGAGCCGGGCTCACCGCCGGCGGGGCGCTCTGGCGCTGGGGCTAGTCGGTTAACGGGTTACGACCCTTTGGCGGCGTAGGCAAGCGCCGCCTGCACGTCCGCTTCTTCCAGCTCTTCTTCCAGGTCCGGAAACTGCGCGAACAGCTCGGTGCGGCTTGGATAGAGCGGGGCAGTTCACCCCCAACTCCGCACCAACTCCCCCAACCGCCGTAGCCGCCCCAGCAACTCCGGCAGCAGCTCCAGCCGCAAGGCGTTGGCCCCGTCGGACAAGGCCCGCTCCGGCGCCTCGTGTGTCTCGAAGAACAGGCCGTCAGCCCCGGCGGCGACCCCGGCGCGCGCCAGCGTCTCAATAAACTCCGGCTGCCCGCTGCTCTTTCCCTTGGCCGCGCCAGGCAGTTGCAAGCTGTGGGTCACATCCAGCACAACCGGCCAACCCAGGTCGCGCATCATTTTCAGACCGCGAAAATCAACCACCAGATTCTGGTAGCCGAAGCTCGCGCCGCGCTCGGTCAAAATAATTCTTTCGGTTCCCCCGCTGACCATTTTTTCGGCGGCGTAGGCCATGTCCCAAGGCGCCAGAAACTGTCCTTTCTTGATGTTGACGGCGCGGCCGGTACGGCCCGCCTCGATCAGCAAGTCCGTCTGACGGCACAGGAAGGCCGGGATCTGGAGCACGTCGCAAACCTCCGCCGCCGGCCCGGCCTGGGAGGGCTCGTGAATGTCGGTCAGCACCGGCAGCCCGGTGTCGGCCTTCACCGCGGCCAGGATTCGCAGGCCCTCGGCGAGGCCGGGGCCGCGGTACGAGCTCGCGCTGGTGCGGTTGGCTTTGTCGAACGAGGCCTTGAAGATCGCCTGCAAGCCCGCCTCGCCGGCCGCGCGCCGGACGTCCCGGGCGATCGACACGGCGTGCTCCTCGGACTCAATCACGCACGGTCCGCAGATCACGAACAATGGGGCGCCTTCCCCAACGCGCACGCCGCTGATTTCAAACTGGATCGTCCGCGCCATTTTTCCGCCTTATCGTTTCCCGCCGTGGAGGACTTGACCGCTTCGGGTCAGGGTGGTCTGATGAGTAACTGAGAGGGCGCGTCGTCGCGTCCGGATTGCAAGTGGGGCTCGCATGTTGAAACCCAGCCATTGGCCGGCGGATATGAACTTGGCCTTCATGGAAGGCCTGTACACCGATTATCTCCAGGATCCCTCTTCGGTTTCCGACGAGTGGCGGAAGTATTTTCAGGAGGTCTCCCCCGAGCAGCCGCGCCAAGTAAACGGTTATCATCAGCCGCCCGCGCCGGCCCCGCCGGCGGCGATGTCCAAAATTCAGGCCGCGCCGCGTCCCGTGAGCGCCGTTGCTCCCGCGGATACGCCCGTCGAGGCCGCGATCGGCCTGCAAGACCGCGTGGACAAGCTGGTGCGAGCCTACCGCGTCCGCGGCCACATGATCGCCCACATGGACCCGCTGGGCCTGCCGCGCTCGTCGCCGCCCGAGCTCGACCCCTCCTACTACGGCCTGTGGGACGAAGACATGGACCGGCGCATCTCGCCGACGACGCTGTCCGGGTGTCGGGCCGATACGCCGCGCGCGGTCATTGAGCGCCTGCGCGAGACCTACTGCCGCTCAATCGGCGTGCAGTTCATGCACATCGACGACATGACCGAGCGCGAGTGGCTGCAGAAGCGCATGGAGGGCTCGGGCAACCGCCTCAAGCTCAGCCCAGGGCGGCAGCGGCTGATCCTGAAGCGGCTGACCGACGCCGTCATGTTTGAAGAGTTCATCCAGAAAAAGTTCGTCGGCGCCAAGAGCTTTTCGCTCGAAGGCTGCGAGAGCCTGATTCCGCTGCTGGATCTTTCGATCGAGCGCGCCGGCGACCACGGCGTCAACGAGATCGTCATCGGCATGGCGCATCGCGGCCGGTTGAACGTGTTGGCGAACATCATGGGCAAGAACGCCCAGCAGATTTTCCGCGAGTTCCAGGACATCGACCCGCACCTGCACCACGGCCGCGGCGATGTGAAGTATCACCTCGGCTACTCCTCCACCTGGAAGACGGCCAAGGGCCACAGCGTGCATCTGTCGTTGTGCTTCAACCCCAGCCACCTGGAGTACGTCAACCCAGTGGCGGTGGGCCGCATGCGCGCCAAGCAGGACCGCAACCACGACACCCAGCGCCGTCGCGGGCTGACCATCCAGATCCACGGCGACGCGGCCTTCGCCGGCGAAGGCGTCGTGCAGGAGACGCTCAACATGAGCGAGCTGGCCGGTTACACCGTCG
>CAYOPA010000401.1:0-5235 GCA_964405625.1 uncultured Bryobacterales bacterium | reverse complement strand
TTGAAGTAGTTGTCAGGGTTCTGACGGTCGCCGTAAATGTCGCCGCCGACGTGGTTGGGACGGTGACGACAGCCGCCGCAGGCGCGGAACTGGGCCGACGGGCCATAGAAGATATGAACCGGGAAGCCGGTGCGCGCGATATTAATCAATGTCGTGCGCCAGCCGCCGAGAAGCCCGTTGACGACCGGGTTGAGGCTGTTGCCCCAGCGACGGCCTCTGCCAAAGGGGACATCCCAGATCAGACCCGTCGAGCTGTTGGCGGAGGTGTCGTAGCTCGACAGGCCAGCTTCGCTCGCGGTGTCGTAGAAGTTGATGCGGGACGTATCTCCATTGAAGGTCTCCAGGTGGCCCGGAGCGTTGTCGATGGCCTTGGACCAAGTGAACGAATTGATGAAGTACAAGCCATTGGAGAATTTCTTCTCCAGCTTGATCTGCATCGAGTTGTAGTCCGTCGTGCCGCCGTCAAAAGCGATCTGGATCTCCTGGAAGCCCTGGATCGGGCGCCGGGCGTTCAGGTTGATGTTCTGGCCCGGCTGGTTGGGCAGCGGCTGGTTGAAGTCGCTCAGGATGAGCTGCTTCCGGCCCCGGTTGCCCACATAGGCGACATCCAAGGCGAGATCGCGGGCGAGTTGGCGCTGGATGGTGAAGTGCCAGCTCTCCACGTATCCGGTCCGGTTGCCGGCCGGCTGGTAGTTGATGCGGGCGTTGCTCGGCGAGTACTGGTCAGCCGACAGGAAGTTCGAAGGATAGCCGTCCAGAGTCCGTGTAAAGCAGGTCGTGAAGTCCTGCCCGGGCGAGCAAAGCGGCGAACCGTTGGAGACGCCGGGAGCGGTCTGCGCGCGGCCGACGCTGTAGGTGAATGGACCCGTGAAGCCAAGGATATTCTCACCGCCCATGCGGTTAAAGTGGATGTAGCTGACGCCGTAGCCGGTGCGCAGCACGGTCTTCTTCGCCACCTGGTAGGCGAGCCCGATACGCGGCGCCCAGTTGTTGTAGTCCGGGCGAATGGTCGAACGGTCTTGAAGAGAGCCGTCGCGGGCGAAGATCAGCGAATTTGTCGTCGGGTCGAAGTTGCCCAGACGGTTGTCGCGTTCCCACTGCGGCGTTGCGAATTCGTAGCGGACGCCCAGGTTCAGGGTCAGCTTGGAATTGACCTTCCAATCGTCCTGCAGGTAGCCGAAGTGCATCTTCTGGCGGTACTTGAGGATGTTGAACGTGGACATCTGAAACGACGACTGGGCTCCGACGAAGAAGTCGGCGAGGTTGAAGATGTTGGCGTCCGGGGCGCTGCCGCCCTGGCTGAAGCGGCCCGAGTAGCCGCTGGAGCCGTAGACCGGCGCCAAGTCGTTGATGTCGGTATGGATCGATTGGTACTCGTAGCCGAGCTTCAGCGTGTGCCGCGACAGGATCTTGGAGTAGTTCACGCGCGGGTTGACCACGTCGGGGTCCTGGAACTGCGGGTTGGAGGTCTGCCGGCCGAGAGCGGTGAATCCGCCGACATTGTGCGAGTTCAGTCCGCCGCCAATGCGATCGTCTCGGGTGACGCCGGGGATCCCGTACTCGTCGGTGACGTGAGGCAAGTCGAAGTTCACCGGATCTTTGCCACCTCGAGAGTGGGTGAATCCGAAGCGAACCTCGAGCAGCGAGGTCGGCGACATGGTCCAAGTCGTACCGCCCGCGAAGCCCATGTTGCGGGCGTAGACCAAGCCGTTGGAGTTGCCGCCCGAAGGTCCGGGAATGGCCGGCGGGTTAAACCAGTCGAGCTCACGGTGGCTGTAGCGACCGAAGACGGTCAGCTTGTTGTTGATATAGTAATCGCCCTTGACATTGCCTTTGTTGTCGTCCTGGCTCTCGCTGGGCAGCGACTCGAAGTTGTTGCCCGCGCCGAGTGCGCCGCCGCCAACGCGGTTGGGAGCCGGCAGATCCGCCAGCACCCGACGGGCGAAGTCGGTCTGGAGCGTGAGCGGCACGCTGGAACCGTCGCCGCCATAGGAAGCGCCGGTGTAGGGGTCCACGACCGGGGCGTTCATCTGACCGGCCCGCATGTTCGCGTTCGGCAGCGTCGCGAAGGTCAGCCGGCTCTGGCGACGGCGAAATCCTTCGTAGTCGCCGAACAAGAACGCCTTGTTTTTGACGATCGGGCCGCCCGCGGCCACGCCGAACTGGTTCTGCACCAGGTTCGGCTTGCCGTTGGCCGGGCGGAAGAAGCCGATCGCGTTGAGCTCGGTGTTGCGCAGGAACTCCCACAGCGTCATGTGAAATTCGTTTGTGCCGCTCTTGTAGGCGGCGTTGATCACGGCGCCGCCGGCGCGACCGTACTCGGCGGAGAAGCTGTCGGTGACGACCTTGAACTCGCCGACCGCGTCGGGCGAGAGCTGCACCACTTGGCTCGAAAAGCCCTGGTTTGAGGTGCCGTAGGAGTTGTTGTCCACGCCGTCGAGCGCGAAGTTATTGAACGAGCTGCGCTGCCCATTGACGTGATAGGATGCGTCGCGGCCCGCCAACGCGCCGCGCAGCGAGCGCGAGGTTCCCGGCGCCAGCAGCGTCAGGTCGGCGTAGGAACGTCCGTTGAGCGGCAGGTCCACGGCTTGCTTGGAGCCGATGACGGTGGAGCGGTCGCTGGAATCGGTTTCGATGATCGGAGCGGCGCCGACGACCTCGACCGTCTCGGTCGTATCGCCGACTTCCAGGGTCAGATCCACGCGTTGGCGAGCGCCGACGACGACCGTAAAGATGTCGGAGACCGACTTCTTGAAGCCCGACGTTTCCGCTTCGACCTGATACCGGCCGTTGGGTACGTTGAGGAACTGGAAGATGCCGGCCTCATTCGTGGTCAGATCACGGGAGACGCCCGTGCTGATGTTGGTTAGATTCACCGACGCGCCAGGGATGACCGACTGGGAGGCGTCGCGGATGGTTCCGAGCACGGCAGCGTTGTCGAACTGCGCGCACAGGTTGGGTGCGAGACTGATCGCCAGTAGCGAAAGCCAAAGTGTATTTCGAGACATGATTTTTGGGATGGCGCGCAAACGCGCTTAACCTAGGGATAGCAGTCGCTCTGTTACGAGATGGTTGCGACTGGATGAAGCGTTCGTTGCGTCCGGGGCCGGCGTTTCGAAGGGCGCAACCGGAGCACGAGCGTCGGCATCAAACGTACAAGAGGAGGCGAAAGTGAATCGCCGCACGCTACTCAAATTGCCGTTGGCCGGCGCCGCCGCGCCCGCGCTGCTGGAGCGCGCGCTGGCTGCCGCGGAGGCGGCGCGACGCCCAACGCCGGACCTGCCCGGCGTGTACCGCTTTTGCGTGATCGGCGACAGCGGTTCCGGGTCCTCGGGTCAGATGCGCGTCGCAAACCGGATGCGCGAATGGCACAAGAACACCGGCTGGAGCCACGTGCTCGCCACCGGCGACAACATTTACGAAAACGGCGAGCCGAAGCACTTTGAATCCAAGTACATCGACGTCTACCGGCCGCTGTTTGACGCAGGCGTCAAGTTCCATTGCACGCTGGGCAACCACGACGTGCGCCACCGCGACGGTCGCGACATGGTCGCCGAGGAGGCGTTCGGCTTTGTCGACCGGCAGGAAGAGTACGAGTTTGCCGCCGGCCCCAAGACGCCCGACGGCAAGCAGTTGGCGCGATTTATCTGCCTGAATTCCACGCGCTGGGTCAGGGCGATCGAGTCCGGCTCCAGCGCGGAGGTCGGGCGGTTGGCGGACGCGTTGCGCGAGCGATTGCGGCGCTCGGACTCCTACGCCTGGAACATGCTCTACCTGCATCACCCGATGCATTCCCAGGTAAAGAGACACTTCTTTGGGTTGGGCAAAGGGCACGGCTCCAACGCGGCTCTACAGAGGGTGCTCGAGCCCGAGCTGCGCGAGACAATCGATGTGGTCTTTGCCGGCCACGACCACTTCTTCCAGCACGCCCACCCCGTCAACGGTGTGCATCATTTCGTCGCAGGCGGGGCGGGGAAGGTGCGCAAAGGCTCCAACAGTACGCACGAAAACGTGATCTTCGGCGCGGACGCCTACCATTTCCTTGATCTGAGCTTGTCGGAAACCACGCTCAGCTTTCAGGCCATCGACGATGACGGCGAGGCGATCCATTCCGGCGCGATTGAGAAAAAGGTCTGAGCACAATAGAGGCCCGGGCGCCTAAGAAAGCCGCCCGGGCCTGCTCGGTTTGTCGGTCTTGCGGCGCTACACGTTGCCGCGCGCTTCCACCTTCCAGACCTCGACGACCTGTTCGCCGCGGCAGACGTAGATGCGGTCGTAAAGGTTCACGTTGGGGTCGCAGTGGGGCACGATCAGCTCGACCTTGTCGCCCAGATTCACGTCGACCTTGACGTTCTCCAGGTGCAGCCTCCCGTGCTCGTCGCCGTTGATCGAGAACTTGGCTCCTTCCAGCAGCGGCTCGGGGCCGAATGTGCGGTCGGTGGCGAAGGACTTGATGCCGGCGTCGATGGTGGCGATGTCGTCGTGGTTCTTGCTCACCACGGTGGCCAAGACCGTCAACGCCGGTTTGAAGTCGGTGTAGAGTTTGTCGTTGCCCTTGCCGCCGATGATGCGGTAATCCACGTCCATCACGGCGTAGGAGCCGACCTGCAATTCGGTCATGCCATCCAGGCCCGTATCGATATTGTAGGTGCCGGTGCTGCCGCCGGACATGATGCGCGCCGGGGCGCCCGCCTTTTGCATGGCCTTGAAGGAGTCGATGACGGGCGTCATCACCATCTCGGAGTGCTTCTTGCGCTCTTCCCATCCCTTCACGTGTGAGGAAGCGCCGGAGTAACCGTGTACGCCCCACAGCTCCAGTCCGGGCAGACTATCCACCAGCTTGCCGAGCTCCACCGCTCCGGACCCGGGAGCGATGCCGGTACGGCGGCCGGCGGGGTCGATGTCGACCATGACGTTGAGCTTGACCTTGGAGGCGACCGCCGCTTCGCTAAGCTGCTTGGCTTGCATCGGATGGTCGACCACGGTCATCGTGTCCGGCGCCTTCTTGGTCAGCCGGATCAGGCGGGCGACCTTGTTGGGGCTGACGAGCTCGCTGGTGATCAGCAACCCGCCGATGCCGGCCGCCTGCATGACTTCCGCCTCGCGAATGGTGGCGCAGCAGACGCCCAGGGCGCCCTTGGCGACCTGCCGCCGGGCGACTTCGGGAGTTTTGTGGGTTTTGGCGTGCGGCCGCATGTCGAGGCCGTGCTTCTTTGCGTTGGCGGCCGCGTGATT
>CAYOPA010000400.1:0-5238 GCA_964405625.1 uncultured Bryobacterales bacterium | reverse complement strand
TTCTTCTTTGACATCAACGGCTCCGGCGACGGCGGCAACGGCCGCTCCATCGTCGTCGGTCCGTATGGCGACATCCTCTATCAGGCAGGTCACTCCGAGGAGATGATCCCGATTGAGATCGACATTGACCGCGTCCGCCGCAGCCGAGAAGTGGGCCTGCGAGGGCTTGGTCAACCGTTGAAAAGCTTTCGCGACCGCAAAGTGCGCTTCCCCGTGTACGGCGACGACGCCAAGGCGCGCTTTGACAAGCTGGGACCGCTACGTAAGCCGTACCGGCGATCGGCCGCGGAGCTGCAACCCAACCATAAAGACAAATGAGCTTCGAGATCCCTTCGCCAACCGCCTCAGCCCCACGTGACTTCCGGGGCTACTACGATGCCGCGCAGTTTCGGGCCGACGCCTGGAACAAGCTCAAGCTGGCAACCACGCGGCTGGCGCGATCTGACGAGGCCGATGCGGCCGCGCTCAAGGACGCCGTGGACCGCAAGCTCGCGGTGCTCGAAAAGGTGGAGCGGTACTGGTCCTTCCCCGGCGAGCGGATGTGCGCGGAGCTGCGCCGAGCGCTGGAGATGGGCTGGAACGCCGCCCTTGCCGGCCGCACCGCGCGGGTGGCGCGCCTGTTGGAGAGCGACGGCTACCGCCGCCGGGCCGTTGACGAGATCTTTCGCGAGATACAAGAAGGCGAGCCCGGCGCCGGTCAGGCCAACCAGGACGACGCGGCCGGCCATGTGGAGACGCGGCCTTACTTTGAAGTCCTGGTGGTCGACAACCTCACTCGCAATGAAGAAGACGAGGTGCGTCAGGCGCTACTGAAGATGCGCCGGGACGAGGACGATTTCATTTACGACATCACCTTCGCTCCCACCTGCGAAGACGCCCTGATCGCCGTCCTGTTTAACCACAACATCCAGGCCTGCGTGCTGCGGTACAGCTTCCCGCTCGAGTCCTCCATCGACCTGCCGGAGCTGCGGCGCTACCTGGGCGTCGTCGACAAAAAGCTCTACGCGGCCCTGGATCAGCCGGACCCGAGCCTGCCGTTGGCCGCCGCCTTGAAGGAACTGCGGCCCGAGCTCGATCTGTTCGCCGTCACCGACGACCGTATTGAGAACATTGCAGGGCGCACCAACGGCCTGTTCCGCCGCATCTTCTACCGCCAGGAAGATTACCTGGAGCTGCACCTGTCAATCCTTAAGTGGGTGGATGAGCGCTACGACACGCCCTTCTTCACGGCGCTGACCGAGTACGCCAAGAAGCCGACTGGCGTCTTCCATGCACTGCCGATCTCACGCGGTAAATCGATCTGGAAGTCGCACTGGATCCGCGACATGGGGGATTTCTACGGCCCGAATATCTTCATGGCCGAGACCTCTTCCACCACCGGCGGCCTGGACTCGTTACTGCAGCCGACCGGCCCGCTCAAGCGCGCCCAGGAGAAGCTGGCACGGGCCTACGGCTCCAAGCACAGCTACTTTGTCACCAACGGCACCTCGACGGCCAACAAGATCGTCATGCAGGCGCTGTGCCGTCCGGGCGACATCGTGCTGGTCTCGCATGACTGCCACAAGTCGCACCATTACGCGCTGGTGCTCGCCGGCGCCTACCCGGTTTACCTCGACGCCTACCCGCTACAGAGCTATTCGATCTCCGGCGGCGTTTCCATCCGCACCATCAAGCAGCGGCTGCTGGAGCTCAAGGCCGCCGGGCGCCTGGACCAGGTGCGGATGCTCTTGCTCACCAATTGTACTTTCGACGGCGTGGTCTATCACCCGGAGATGGTGATGCGCGAGGTGCTGGCCATCAAGCCGGACATGATCTTCGTCTGGGACGAAGCGTGGTTCGCCTTCGCGCGCTTCACGCCGACCTACCGCCGGCGCACGGGCATGCAGTCGGCCGAGAATCTGCGCAAGGAGTTCCGCGACCCCGAGTACCTGGCACGCTACGGCGAGTGGCGGGAGGAGTTTGACAAGCTCGATCCCGACGACCCGGCTACCTGGCTCGACCGCCCGTTGCTGCCTGATCCCGAGACGGCTCGCGTGCGGGTCTACGCCACGCAGTCCACCCACAAGACGCTGACTTCTCTGCGCCAGGGCTCCACCATCCACGTCTACGACCAGGATTTCGCGCACCAAGCCCACGACGCCTTCGAGGAAGCCTACATGACGCATACCTCGACGTCGCCGAACTACCAAATATTGGCGTCGCTGGACGTGGGCCGCCGGCAGGTGGAGCTCGAAGGCTATGAGCTCGTCAAGAAAAGCGTCGAGCTGGCGATGACCCTGCGCGAGCGCATCGAGGAGCAACCGCTGCTGCACAAGTATTTCCGGTTGCTGCGCGTGAAGGATCTGATTCCCGAGGAGTACCGCGCCTCCGGCATCGGGCAGTATTACTCGCCCAAAACCGGCTTCAAGGGCATGAACGAGTCCTGGCGCAACGACGAGTTCGCGCTCGATCCCCTGCGGGTGAGCGTCCACGTCGGGGCCACCGGCGTGGAGGGCGACGTGGTCCGCAAGGTGCTGATGGATCGCTTCGATATCCAAATCAACAAAACCTCGCGCAACACCGTCCTGTTTATGCTCAACATCGGCTCCTCGCGCGGCGCCATCGCCTATCTGCTGGAAGTGCTGATGAAGATCGCCCGCGAGATTGAGGAGGAGACCGAAGAGCACAGTCCGATGGAGCGCGCGATCTTTGAGGACAAGGTCGACTCCCTCACGGAACGGCTGCCGCCGCTGCCGCACTTCAGCCGCTTTCACCCGAAGTTCCAACCGAACCCCGATGGCGGCACGCGCGAAGGCGATCTGCGCAAGGCTTTCTTTCTCGCCTATGACGGCGCAAATTGCGAGTACCTGCGCATGGACGGCACCATTGCCGCCGCGCTGGCATCGGGCCGCGACGTCGTCTCCGCGTCGTTCGTGACGCCTTACCCGCCGGGGTACCCCATCCTGGTGCCGGGTCAGGTGATCAGCTCGGCCATCTTGGGCTATCTCAAAGCCCTCGATGTGAAAGAAATCCACGGTTACAACTCCACGTTCGGCCTGCGGGTATTCCGGCAGGAGGTCGTGGACAACCTTTGACTCACCCCACGAGAGGCAACGATGAAAACACTGAAAGGCATTTCCGATATCCGCCGCCACTTCTACCGCAATACGGAGCCGATTTACTTTATCTCGGCCACGAACTTCAATCTGCTCGGCATGGATGAGTGGGTTCGGAACTTCAAATACGTCAGCTACATCGATTGCTTCGACGGGGCGCACCCCAGCTTGATCACGCCCTCGACCAAGACCGACCAGGTGTTCCACTCCATCGAGGAGATCAACAACTACCTGCTTGAGCACAAGCAGATTGCCGACTACATCCAAGCGCGCGGTCCCGGCAAAGCGGTATTTCTCTTCTTTGACGAGCGGACCGAGGAGCTCTGCAAGGAGCTCGGCCTGGAGGTCTGTTTCCCGCCCGCGCAACTGCGCGAGGCGATGGACTCCAAGCTCGAAACCACGCGCCTGGGCGACGAAGCCGGCGTGCCCTCCGTGCCGAACTGGATGGGCAAGGTCGACAGCTACGAGACGCTGCGGAAGCTGGCCGAGAAAGGCAATCTGGGCGAGCACCTGGTGGTGCAGAGCGCTTTTGGCGACTCGGGCCACACCACCTACTTCATCTCCAATAAGGGCGACTACGAAAAATATGCCGAAGAGATCGAGCGGGAGGACGAGGTCAAGATCATGCGCCGCATCCGCCCCAAGCAGGCGGCGCTGGAAGCCTGCGTCACGCGGCACGGCACCATCGTCGGACCGTTGATGACGGAGGTGGTGGGCTTCAAGGAGCTCACCCCGTACAAGGGCGGCTGGGCCGGCAACGAGGTCTTCGCCGGGGCCTTCTCGCCCGAAGTCCGCGAAAAAGCCCGCAAGTACACGTTCCAGTTCGGCGAGGCGCTGCGCAAGCGCGGGTATCGGGGCTACTTTGAAGTCGATTACCTTTACGACCTCGACAGCGGCGACCTGTACCTGGGCGAGGTGAACCCGCGCATCACCGGCGCCAGCTCGATGACGAACCTGGCCTCGTTCGCGCATGCCGACGCGCCTTTGTTCTTGTTCCATTTGCTGGAGTTCTCCGACGTGGACTTTGAGCTCGATGTGGAGGAGCTCAACGCCCGCTGGTCCGATCCGGACAACATCGACTCCTGGAGCCAGCTCATCATCAAGCACACCCGCGATACGGTGGAATTCATCACCGAGGCGCCGCGCACCGGCATTTGGAAGCTCCATCCCGACGGCGGCATGGAGTTCCGCAGGGTACAGACGCACCGCCGGACGGTCGAAGATGAGTATGAGGCCTTCTTTTTGCGCATCAGCGGCGTGGGCGACTACTTCTACGAAGGCGCCGAGCTCGGCATCCTGGTGACGCCGGGCCGGCTGATGACCGAGGACTTCGAGCTGACCGACCGCGCCAAGAAGTGGATTTCGGGCATCCGCGGCCAATACCGCACCCGCCCGCTACAATCGGCCGAGACCGTCGCCGCCGAGCGCGTGGTGGAAGTCGGCGGGTTTAAGTTCCTTTGATCGTGAACCGTGAACCGTTCCGCGACGGCTCACGGTTCACGGCTCACGGCTCACGAAACCATGCATCTCCAATTCCGCGGCGTCTACCAGCTTGAGCCGGGCGAGAAGACCAAGCAGCGCTTTGAGCGGGCTTGGCCGGCTTATCGCGACTGGTTTCTGCGCGAGGGCGAAGGCAGACGGCCGGGCTACGTGAGCTGTCGGCAGGCCTTGCAGCAGTATATGCCCGAGCTGGTTCCAACCTGGGAGAAGCTGGTTGAGCTCGGCGGCGGCGGCGACCTGGAAGCGCGGCTACTGAGCCTCTACCGCCCCACGCCTTACCTCTCCGGCTGCTCGCAGGCCGTCTGGACCAACGGCCAATCGCTGTTGGTCCGCAATTACGACTACCACCCGCACTATTGCGAGGGCATGATCCTCTACACGGCCTGGAACGGCGCGCGCGTGATTGCCCAGTCCGACAGTCTGTGGGGCGTGCTGGACGGCATCAACGAGCACGGCTTGGTCGTCTCGCTGGCCTTCGGTGGACGCAAGATCGTCGGCGACGGTTTTGGCATCCCGTTGGTGCTGCGCTATGTGCTGGAGCTTTGCCGCGACGTGGAGTCCGCCGTGGAGACGCTGGAGCGCGTTCCCTCGCACATGGCCTACAACGTGACGCTGCTCGACCGCACCGGCCGCTTCGCCAATG
>CAYOPA010000399.1:0-5252 GCA_964405625.1 uncultured Bryobacterales bacterium | reverse complement strand
TCAGCAGCCGGTCGCGGTTCTTGGTGAAGACCGTCGGCACCCAGACAGGGTCGTCGATCCCGAGGCCAACGAACCAGCGGAACAGAAGGTTATACTGCAACTGCTCCATCAACTGCCGCTCGGACCGGACCGAAAACAGGATCTGCAACAGGCTCGCCCTGATCAGCCGTTCCGGCGGGATCGAGGGGCGGCCAAAGTCAGTGTAGAGCGCCTCGAACTCGGCATCCAGGCTGGCCAGCGCGTCATTCACAACCTGCCGGATCTTGCGCAGCGGATGCCGCGCCGGGATACGTTCCTCCAGATCGACATAGCTGAACAGCGACCCGCTCGTCTCGTCCGTCCCGCGCATCATCACCCCCGCCGTTGCCGTGCCGGAGGTGAATCATGTTCCTCAAACCACGCCAAGCGCCGACTTCTTCAGCGGCCTGCTAAAGGGCGTTCCCGCAGTCTACCAGATCAAGCCAGAACCGGGAGGTTGTTCAGACTTTCCTTTGATACTGGTGGCTTGGGTTACGCGCTTATGGTTGTAGCCGCCATCAGCCCAGACCTTTTCGATGAAGGGGAATAAGTTGCGCGAGATCTGCAGCACTGCGCTGCCGCCATCACGATCTTGGACATCGGCGGTGTGCGGTCGGACCAGCAGCGCCCTGCCATCGGTATCTACCAGGACATGACGCTTGCGGCCCTTTATCTTCTTGCCTGTGTCATAGCCCCGTGGGCCGCCACTTTCCGTGGTTTTGACGCTCTGGCTGTCGATGATGGCCCCGCTCGGGCTGGCTTCGCGCCCTACGCGTTGACGATCCGCCACGAGGAGCGCGTGGTTCATCCGCTCGAACACGGCCTCGTCCCGCAAACGGGCAAACCAGCGATAGATCGTCTGCCGTGGCGGGAAGTCCTTCGGCAGCAATCGTCATGTGCTCCCCCACGTAGAACGCAGAATATGGCGTACACAATCTCACGCATCGGCCATTTACGTCGTCGTCCTGTCGAACTGGGCATCGGCAGAAAAGTCGCGATCAACTGCCATTCCGCGTCTCTCAAATCGGTCTGGTATCGCTTCGAGACCCGGGTATGCTGCGCGCGGGTGGATGGGGTACACATGCCTGTCTCCGAGATGTCTGCAAACTCCCGGAATCACGTGTGACTCAGCCGCTCAACCCCTTTCGAAACGGCCTCTAAGACATCTCAACCAAGCTCCGGAGATCCAAGTTCCTCCCAGAATTCATCCAGCTCGTACTGGGTATGTTGATACACGCGAACTTCGTGGATCTTTCCATTGTTAAACCTGTAATGCAGCGCCGCGTTCCAATGGTACTCCTCTCCACGACGGATTGCCTTTGGCAACTCGAGCGCCACGGCGTTCTCGCCGTTGGCCAAGACATCCTCGATCTCGATGCGAAAAGTGCCGCGTGTGATGTCGCTGAGCTTTCTGAAGAAGCTCTTGACGCCTTCCTTCCCCTCGTACGTCCGCGCCAATGGATTTTTGCCCGGATAGCGCCAGACTACCTCATCCGCGAAAAGGCGGTCTATCGTTGCCTCGAGTCGTTCCGCGTCGCCGCTTTTCCGCGCGTCGTAGAACTCGCGAACGATGGCTTCGTTGTTGTTGATCATTCCTGCGCTCCAGCTTGAACCGCCGTCCGGCGAACAGCGTCGGGGACCGGCAGCGGCGCATTGCTGCTGTCGAGAAATTCGACCGTGACGAAGACGAGCTCGGTCGTGCCGACGTTTTCGAGGTCGTGCACCATGTACTCCCCGAGGCCGTAACGCATATGCCGGGTATCACCGGCCCGGTAGGCCGTTTCGGAGGTCGTTCCATCGCCAAAGTGGGATACTGCCTTCCCATCGGTGAGCACGGTCCAGAAGTAATCGAGCACATGGCGGTGGAACCCGATCCGCTCGCCGGGCGCCAGCCGGAGCGACCAGACGCGCACGCGGTCCGTCTCGGAAAGTAGGACCTGACCAACGGCGGGATTTGAGGCGTTCGCCTCGAGTTCCCGCTTCAACTGAAGCGGCCAGTCGTCACCCGGCCTGATCTCGCCAGCCATATGCCTGACTCCTCCTTATCGATTGATCATTATCTTAGTAGATTATCATCTGATCAATGTCAATGACATTCGAACCGAGGCGGTCTAGACTGCCATCGATGATCACTCGAACACAGGATTTTGCCATGGCCGGAAGCGAGGCCTCACAACAAAAGCCCAAGGGTCGTGCGAAGCGGCTGCCCCAGGATGATCGGCGCGAGCAGATCATCGAGGGTGCCGTCGCCTACTTCTCGGAAGTGGGCTTCGAAGGTAGTACGCGGGGCTTGGCGAAGCGGCTCGGAATCACGCAACCATTGCTCTACCGATACTTCCCGACGAAGGACGATCTCGTTCAGGCGGTCTACGACCATCTCTTCATTGGGAGCTGGCGGGATGAGTGGTCGGACGCGTTCATCGATACCGGAATATCCCTTCGTGACCGCCTCATCGCATTCTATCTCAGCTATACGAAAGTGATTTTCGATCCTCGCTGGATCCGAATCTACCTGTTCTCTGGCCTCAAGGGCCTGGAGATCAACCGATGGTGGATGACCTTCGTGGAGCGCAACGTCATGCGTCGGGTCTGTGGCGAGATTCGCCGCGAAAACGGACTGCCGGACTTCGGCGCAGTTCCACTGACGGCGACGGAGGTCGAGGCTTTCTGGACGTTCCACGGCGGCATCTTCTATTTCGGTGTTCGGTGCGAGGTCTACGGCACCAAGCCCCGACTGGACCGCATGAAATTCATCGAGGTCAGTGTCGATAGCCTGCTCACCGGACTCCCTGCGGTCGTTCAAGCTGAGCTGGGCAGAATGTGATCGAACGATAAAAAAGACTTGTGAACTCGAAACTCTCATGTTAGTTATCGATAGATAAACACATGGAGGAGTGGCATGAGAACGCAAGGCACAGCGGCCGTCGTCGGCGGATCGATGTCGGGGCTCTTCGCGGCACTGCTCCTCAAGAGAGCCGGTTGGGACGTCACGGTCTTCGAAAGGAATCCCACCGAGCTTGCTGGACGCGGTGCCGGGATCGTTACCCACGCCGCTCTCGAAAGCGCCCTGGCACGAGCCGGTCTGTCAGGGAAGGACGGTCTCGGCGTCGCGGTCGAGAGCCGTCGCTGCTACGCACCCGACGGCGCGGTCGTCGGAGAGATCGACTTTCCGCAGGTCAACACCTCCTGGGACAGACTCTTTCAACTGCTGCGTCGCGCGTTGCCGGACGCCGCCTATGTACTGGGCGCCGAAGTCGCGGGCCTTGACCAAAACGGCGACAGACCTGGGCTCCGGTTTGCCGACGGAAGGTCTCTCGAAGCCGATCTGGTGGTCGCCGCAGACGGGTTCCGCTCGGCGGTCCGGAAGGCAGTGCTTCCCGAGGTGCAGCCGAGCTATGCCGGTTACGTCGGATGGCGCGGCCTAGCGGCTGAGGCCGACTTTTCCGAGAGCGCGCGGGAAACGCTGTTCGACTGTTTCGCCTTCGGTCTTCCGCCGGGCGAGCAGTTTGTCGGCTACCCCGTGGCCGGGCCGAACGATGATCTGCGCGAGGGTCACCGACGTTATAATTTCGTCTGGTACCGGCCAGCCGACGAGTCAGCGCTGGCGCGCCTTCTGACGGATGCCACCGGGAAGCGGCACGACATCTCCATCCCGCCGCCGCTCATCATCCCAGACGTGATCGCGGAGACCCGTGACGCGGCGGAAGGGACCCTGGCTCCCTGCCTTTCCGAGGCAGTCAAGCTGACCGATGCCCTTTACTTCCAGCCGATCTACGACCTGATGGTGCCCCGAATGGCCTTTGGCCGTGTCGCGCTGATCGGGGATGCTGCCTTCGTGGCACGGCCACATGTCGGCGCGGGTGTGACCAAGGCGGCCGAAGACGCCGTGGCGCTCGCCGACAGCCTCGCAAACCACGGTGATATCGCTGCCGCCCTGGACGCCTTCGACGCCCAACGACGGCCTGTCGGCGAGCGGATCGTGACACGCGCCCGCGAGCTCGGCGCGTACATGCAGGCGCAGGTCCGGACAGAAGAGGAGCGGCGCGCGGCGGAAAGACATCGCTCACCCGACGCCGTTATGCGCGAGACCGCGACGCTTTCGTTCCTCGTTCCGACCGAGGGAACAACCTGAACCTACGTGCAGCAATCCCGCAATCACGCACCGCTGATCCGCGGTGGCGTCTACAGGAGGAACGACGGCAATGGCGGACCTGCATTCCGAGATAGAGCTGGGTGGCCTGGGCCTCGCGAACCGCATCTTTATGGCGCCGCTGACGCGATGCCGTGCCGAAGCCGGAGACGTTCCGACGCCCTTGAATGCCATCTACTACGGACAGCGCGCATCGGCGGGACTGATCATCACCGAAGCAACCAACGTCAGCCCGAATTCCTGCGCCTTCGAATGCGCTCCAGGCATCTACACCGAGGCCCAGGTTGAAGGATGGAAAGCCGCGACGTCGGCTGTGCACGCGGCCGGAGGTCGGATCTTCCTGCAGCTCTGGCACTGCGGACGCGTCGGCGCGGCCGGAATTCTCGGGGGCAGAATGCCTCTCTCGCCCTCCGGATTGAACCACGACCTGGACCGGCTGCAGGTCTATGGACTTCTGCGCAACCGCAGCTATGTGCGCCTCGCGGCGACCGATTCCCGCGCGATGACCGAAGCCGAGATAACGGCGGCGGTCGAGGAATACCGCTCAGGCGCCGCGAACGCCATCAGGGCAGGGTTCGATGGCGTCGAAGTCCATGCGGCCAACGGCTATCTGCCCCACCAGTTCCTGTCGCCGGGAACGAATGTGCGTACCGACCGATACGGCGGCCCCGTCCAGAATCGAGCGCGCTTCCTTCGCGAGATCGTGGATGCGGTCGGCACTGCGGTGCCGCTTGGCAGGGTCGGGCTGCGACTTTCACCGTTCGCGGCCTACAACAACACGGCCGATCCGGATCCCGCATCGACCTACGGGCATGTCGTCGAAATGCTCGACGCTCTTGGCGTTGGTTACATCCACGTCGCGGACACCAATGCCTGGGGCGGCATACCCGACATGGATCGGATCCTTTCGATCGTGCGGCCGCGGTATTCCGGCTTGATCATCGGCAACGGGGGAATGGACCCAGAAACCGCGGCGGCGCGGGTCGCTGGGGGCGCCCTCGACGCGGCAGCCTTCGGGCGCTCGTTCCTCGCCAACCCGGACCTGCCCGAGCGGATCAGGCTTGGCGGCCCGTACAACGAACCG
>CAYOPA010000398.1:0-5254 GCA_964405625.1 uncultured Bryobacterales bacterium | reverse complement strand
CGCCATGCGGAAAGTGGTCTTCCACGGTTACGACGGCGCCGCCCACGGCCTTGGCCGCCGCCACCAGAGTCGCTCTGTCCACGGGTTGGATGCTGAACAGGTCGATCACGCGGACGTGGATGCCATCCTGTTCGAGCGTATCGGCCGCTGTCAGCGCCTCAAACAGCGTCACGCCGGCGCCCACGATCAGCGCCTGGTCCGCGTCGCTCTGGCGGACGACTTTGGCCTTGCCGACCTCGAACTTCTCGTCTGGGCCGTAAAGAATCGGCGTCTTGGGGCGGCTGGTGCGGACATAGGCCGGGCCGTGCTCGCCGGCGACGAGCTCGATGGCCCGCCAGGCGCTGGTGGCGTCGGACGGGTAGAGCACCGTGTAGCCGGGCTCGGCGGCCGTCATGGCGATATCTTCCAGGCCCATCTGCGAGGGGCCGTCCTCGCCGATGGAGATGCCGGCGTGGGTGCCCACGAGCTTGAGATTCGCCTTGGAGATGGCGCCCATGCGGACGAAATCGGCCGCCCGCGTCAAAAAGCAGGCGAACGACGAGGCGAACGGAATCTTCCCTCGGCAGCCGGCGCCCATCGCGGCGCCGACCATCACCTGCTCGGCGATAAAGCTCTGGAAGAAGCGATCTGGAGCGACCTCCTGGAGCTTGAGGGTGTACGTGGAGTTGCCTACGTCGGCGTCAAAAGCGACGACGTTCTCGTTCGCCTTGGCCAGCGCAGCCAGCACGGCGCCGAAGGCCTCGCGGGTGGCGACGTGCTTGTCGCCGATCTTGTAGGGAGGCGGGGCGAGCGGCTGGACAGAAGGCTTGAGCGGGGCGAGCTTAGCGGGCAGCTTCGGCTGCCAGTCGAAGTTTGCGCCGCTGAGCTGACCTTCCAGCGCAGCCAGCGCCTTCGTCTCGTCATCGCCGGAAAACGCTTTGCCGTGCCAGTCGTCCTTGTCCTCGGCGAAGGGGATGCCGCGGCCCTTGAAGGTCTTGCCTAGGATCGCGATCGGCTTGCCGGTCGCGGAGGTCGCTTGGTCGAATGCGTCCACAACGGCCGCCATATCGTGACCGTCGACGATGATCACATGCCAACCGAAGGCCTCCCAGCGGGCCTTGTAGGTCTCCAGGTCGTGCTCCAGCATCGTCGCGCGGCTCTGACCCAGGCGGTTGACGTCGACCACGGAGATCAGGTTGTCGAGCTTGTAGTAGGAGGCCATCGAGGCCGCCTCCCACACCGAGCCCTCGGCGGTTTCACCGTCGCCCATCATCACGTAGATACGCTGGTCGCGCTGGTCGAGCTTGGCTGTGAGCGCCATGCCGACGCCGACGGGCAGGCCCTGGCCCAGCGAGCCGGTCGCCACGTCCACGAACGGCAGCGTCACGGGCGGGTGGCCCTCCAGATCGGAGTCAATCTTGCGCAGGTTGAGCAGGTCGTCGCGCTTGAGGTAGCCGGCTTCGGCCCAGGCGGCGTACAGGATCGGCGCGGCGTGGCCCTTGGAAAGGATAAAGACGTCGTTGGCCGGGTCCGCCGGGTTTTGCGGATCGTAGCGCATCGAGTGGAAGAACAGGCCGGCCATCAGCTCAGCGGCCGAGGCGCAGGTGGTGGGGTGACCGCTGCCAGCGGCGCTGGTGGAGCGGACCGAGTCGATGCGCAGTTGCGTGGCTAGGTCCTTGAGACCGGCTAAAACTTCAGGGGTGACTGGCATTTCGTTTTTCTAAGCTCCCGTTTCAATTGGATTTATGGACTCCAGTGTATCGGTTTTGTGTGACGGGGCGGTTAAGGCGCCGCAAGGCGTTATCCGACGTCATTCCGAGTAGGGCCATTCCTGGTTGAGCAGCAGTTGCTGCTCGCGCGTCTCGCGCGGGACGTTGTTAATGGTGAGATTCTCAAACCAGTACTGGCCGCTTTTGCCCGCCGTCACGATATCCAGGTCGCCGTCGCCGTCCATGTCGCGGATGACGAACTGCGTCCCCACGCCGGCGGTGGAATTGTAGGCGATGGGATAGCGGGTGAAGCTTTGGGTCTTGGCGTCGATCGTGTAGTAGAAAATCGCCAGCGGGTCATAGGCGCCGGGGTCGCGTCCGTTATGGCCGCGGTAGCGCTTGCCCGTGATGATCTCGGGTTTGCCGTCGCCGGTGATGTCCACCAGCGCCACATTGTGGAGTTGCGATACCGAGCCGTCGATCAAATGCTGCTTCCAGCCGCGCTTGCCGCCTTCGTTGGTCTGCTCCATCCAGAACAGTCCGTAGCTGTGGCCGCGGCCGAAGATGATGTCGTTGCGGCCGTCGCCGTTGACGTCAAAGGCGTGAATGGCGAAACCGGCGTCGCCGAGCTCAAACTCCGGATTCCACTCCCACTGCTCCGGCGTGATCTGGCGGTACCAGCCCTTGACGGTGAGGATGTCGGGTTTGCCGTCGCCGTCCACGTCGCCCACCCCGACGCCGTGCTCATCGCCCTCCTCGCCGCCGACCCTGACCTTGCGGGGCTTGCCGCCGGCGAAGGTGACGTAGAAGACCTCCTGGGCCGTGTAGTGGACGGCGACGATCTCGTCCTTGCCGTCGCCGTCGATGTCGGCGCGCCAGAGGCCCTCGGTGTGCAGCGAATCGGTGATGTGGTGCTTTTGCCACTGGGCGTTCACGTGGCCGGGATTCTCGTACCAAAAGATTCCGTCCTCCTGCCAGCCGGCGGAGACCAGATCGAGGTCGCCGTCGTCGTCCACGTCGATCAGGAACTCGCCGCAGTTGACGACGAACTCGCCTTCAACGCCGGCCTCGCGGTAAGGCCGGCGGGTCCAGTCGGGGGCCTCGTACCAATAGGCGCCGCTGGTGACGTCGATCTTGCCGTCGCCGTCGAGGTCGGCCGCCGCCACGCCCTCGGAGTGATCGTCGCCGATCTGATGCAGCCAGAAGACCGGGGATGGATCGAGGGATTTCTCGATATGGAGGGCGAACTCCTCGTTGGCGTCGGCGCGGTAGCAGGTCCAAGTGAGGGTTGCGGCGAGGCAGAGGCAGGTGATTTTCCAGAAGGCGTTTGGCATGGCTCACGTCAGTTTACGGCAAGCCTGGTTGCCGGTCTTGTGGCGCACGGCTTTGCCGTGCAGTCGGGCCTGTGGCCCGACAAGTTACTTCGCGAGGCGTAGCCTCGCATGCACGGCAAAGCCGTGCGCCACAAGGCCCGTTAGCGGGGGCGGGAGTAACTTTTGGCCATCACCGCGTCCCAAACGCTATCCGGCAGCAGGGCGCGCAAGGTCATGAAGACGGTCGCCGAAGCCGTTACGCGGTAGCGGGACTTGGGCTTGGGGGTCGTCAGTGCGCGTTCAATCACCTTGGCCACATCGTCGGGGTCGCCGGCGAGCTTTGACCAAAAGCCCCGCACGTAGACATCGCGGGTGATGCGCAGAACGTCTTCGTGAAATTTCCGGTAAGGGCCGTCGACAACGGGAGGCGCTTGCCTGACGGCGGCCTCGGAATAGCCCGTGCGGATCAATCCAGGCTGGATGAGCGCGACCTGCACGCCGAATCCGGCCGTCTCAAAGCGCAGCGCATCGCTCAACGCTTCCAGCGAATACTTGGTGGCGTGGTAGACGCCGCCGCCGGGAAAGGTTAGCCGCCCGCCCATCGAGCCGATGTTGACAATGCGGCCCCGTCCGGCCCGCCGCATGCCCGGCAACACGAGTTGGCACAGCCCAATGAGGCCGAACACGTTGGTCTCAAACTGCCGCCGCACGGCGTCGAGCGGCACGGTTTCGACGGCTCCGGACTGGCTGTAGCCGGCGTTGTTGACCAACGCTCCGAGGGGGCCGTCCTCGGCTTCGATGGTCTCCACGGCGGCGGCTCGGGAGGCGGCGGCGGTCACATCCAACGCGAGGGTGCGGCAGCCGGCCTCGACGAGGTCCTCGATCGACTCCAGCCGCCGCGCCGTCGCCCAGACTTTGTGCCCCGAGCGCGCCAAGCGCAGCGCCGCGGCGCGGCCGATGCCGCTGGAGCAGCCGGTGATCAAGATGGGGGAAGGGGCCGGAAACGTCATTGTATTAAGGCCGTTGCTATGGTCTAATGCCAAGGGAACACAGGATTGAAGAAATGATCAAGCGCATCGCCTTACTAGCTTCCTTCGCCGCGTTGGCCGGCGCCGGCTGGCTGCTGACCTCCGAGCTCGCCACCACGGCCGCCGCCGACAAAACCACCGGCAGCGGCAAGATGACCTTCAAGCTGCTGCGGCACTCCAACATTCTGCCCGCCGAAGCGCAGGCGGTGCTGGAGAAAGCGCACGGCGGCTTTGCCGTCGATCGCCGCCAGGGCAGGGGCGAGACCTTCTTCGCGCTGCCCGGCGCGGGCATCCTGGAGATCAGCGCCGACATGAGCAAGGTCCGCCTGCTCAACACTGACGCGGCGATGAAGGACACGAACATGCACAACGCGACGATCTGGTTCGACGCGGCGGGCAAAGCGTTCCTGACCTTCCCCGGCAATCAGGCGGCCAAGATCTTCACCACCACGCTTGACGGCAAGCTCGTGCATACGCTCGACGCGCCGGACGGCTCGGCCGACATGGGCCACCCGGCGGCGACCGACTACTACGCCGGGCGCGGCAACTTCGTCCCCACCGATACGGCGTACCTCGACGGGCTGCTCTACATCGCCACCGGGTACTCGAGCCTGGACTACGTGCTGACGGCGAAGGTGCTCGGCTCCAGCCCCTTCAAGGCGGCTTGGCATGACTTGGCCTTCGGCGGCAAGGGAACGGGCGTCGGTCAGTTCGGCACGGGACACGGCATTACCGTGCCGCCTGGAACCAAGCGCATCGACGTGGCCGACCGGCCTAACTCCGAGATTGAGCGCTTCACGCGCTTCGGCCAGTACCTGGAGACGGTGAAGATGCCGCTGGGCTCGTTCCCCTGCGACGTGGACTACATCGACAACTTCGCGGTGGTGGGCTCGCTGCACGGCCCGGACCGCTCCAAGGGCGCCCCGATCTACATCCTTGAGGACGACAAGCTGATCTCGACGGTGATGATCAAGGAAGACCTGGGGCTGGAAAAATTCCAGCACATCCACAACGCGACGATGCGCAAGGTGAACGGGAAGTACTACATCATCGCGCAGGCTTGGAACCCGGGCGACTTCGCCATCCTGGAGCAGGTGCTGTAGCGGCGATAGCAGCGCAAGGCCGTGATGGCGTTGGCGCCGCGCACGCTCCAGAACAAGCCCCGCCGAGGAAACTCCCCGTAGCGCATTCGCGCGGCATTGCGCTCGAAATAATCGGCTTCCAG
>CAYOPA010000397.1:4501-5291 GCA_964405625.1 uncultured Bryobacterales bacterium | reverse complement strand
GTTGCCCCTGAATGAAGACATCGGCAAGGAGGTTCTGGCGTAGGGCGCGCTCCAGGCGCCGGCGCGGACTACGCCGGAGGCTTTAGGCGTATCGGCTACTCACTCGGACCAAACACGCTCGATCGGAACAGGCAGGCCGACGCGCATGAAAAAACGCGCGAAAGCTTGTGATAGGTGCTCCCTGTAGGGCGGGAGGAGGCGGAGGCGGAGCGCTCCGCTCTCCCGCATGTACGATTCAAGAAAGGTCCGGGGGAGGGTGTAGACCTCGTGGAAGTCAACCACTCTGACTTCGGTCCTGACTGGGCCGCCCTCTCCGCTGTTCAGTAGGCTGAGATTCCACACGTAGCCGCTTGCAATATTGTCGCAGTACGCCTTCCACGACCTCGCAGTGGGGTTCTGGCCGCGCTGCGTCACCGACTCTTCCCATTGGACTTTGTACTCACTCAGCGGTGCGGCAGGGCACAACACCACGCTCGCCACTTTTGCCTGTTCGAGGTCGCAGGCCTGTGTCAACACCACGACGTCTTTCTCAAAGCAATCCGCCAGTTGCCCTAGCGCGTCTCCATCGGTCCGTTCAACGGGTTCGTCGCGGAACCGAATGAGCGGGCAAGCCAAAATGATGTCCCCCTGGGTGAGGGATCTGTCTGGCGTGGCGGATTCGTACCAGCGGTCAGACATCACCTATACGGTCCAGCAATCTTAGATCGACCACGACTTGGGGGCGCCCCCGCCTCAGCGTACCGGGCGTTACATCCAGTTTCTTCGTGGACAAGATGTTCCCTCTGAGCTT
>CAYOPA010000397.1:0-4491 GCA_964405625.1 uncultured Bryobacterales bacterium | reverse complement strand
TCCTCCTCCTCATCCTCCGTCCGTCGTGCGGGGCGTACAGGAACGGACATCGACGTGCCCTCTCCCGCCAAGCCGACTTCCTCGATGTCGGCCTCGACAAACAACCTGCGCTTGAACCGAACCGGCTCACTGAGAGAAACGATTCCCAAGTGTGGAGACGACAGCAGGACCATGATCGAGCGGCCGGAGGGCGGTTGAAGTTGCTCGATGATCTCAGCGTCGATAATCGTTGTCGTATCAGTCGCCCATCGGGTGGTGGGGCTGCGGCGGTAGGTAGCAGCGGGAACTTGTGCGAACGTAGCCGAGCTCATTGCATCCTCCGCCAGACGTCATTTTGAATCTGGTCGCCCGTAAGGTCGGCGAAGCCTCGCACGATCCACTCACGGGCATGATCGAACCACTCCCACATAGCCGTTCTCGCTGGATCCTCGGGGTATCCCCGAACCGTCAATTCGAGCAACGCCACCTGGATGCCATCCTCTCGGCGGACTGCGTTGCGGATCGTGACATGCATCCGAGCGCTCTCGTCCGGGATGCCGAAGTTGAAGCGCAAGTGTCGACCTTCTGGGACGCCTAGGAATCGATCGGGCCGATCTCGCCAGCAAAAATCTGGAAACACGGTACCAAGATCGGATAGGCTATCCCAGCCCTGGCCACGCGGAATCTGGTTGACGTAGGTCATTTCGTACTGCCTCGGCAGCATGCTCCCGAGATCGGAATCGGCTAGAAATCGCTCGAAGGTCTCGAGGTGCTGTGCGAACAGTTGTTTGACGTACGCGTACCGCGGGTAGGCGTCGTCCAGGCGCACTTTCTTCCAATTGTGAAGGAACCGATCTCGTTGGACCTGGATCAGGCCGTTGTTGTTTCGATGGACAAGCCACACCCGGGGTAAAGGGGGGTCCGCCGGAAACTCAACCTCGGTCGGCTCGGGCCCATCGAAGCGTTCGATCGCCGGCATCAGCGGCGGCGCTTCCTGACAAGCGCTGTATTCAGGCTTGAACTTCTCCCAGAGCAGCCCAAAGTGGGGGATCAGGAGGCGATCGAGAGACTTGAACTGAACCCCGCAGACAACCTCAACGACTGGAGGGTTTTCGAAGCTTGGCAATGCTGCGGTTGATCTCATATCGCCAGCAGACAACCCTAGCAGTACCACAGGCTGTGAAGCAAGACTGCTTGGTTAACTTATAGTTTGACAGAGTATGCCCTGTCAAGGTCTACTTGAGGGGTGCCGAAGGGACCCGCAACGAGCCCTAGATTGATGGAGGCCGTTCAAAAGGCGTTTGCCGGTATCGCGACACATGTAAGCCAGGAGGTGATGGCGGACGCACTGGGCGTAACATCTTCGGCCGTGAGCCAGTACGTGCGTGGGAAAAAGACACCGCGAGCCGAGGTGCTGCTTACAGCTATTGAATTGTGGGACATGCGTGTGTCGTTCGACGACTTCCACATCGGGAAACAGGCGGAGCGTCCAGCTATTGAAGCAGACCAGCCGACCGCTTCGTCGAGCGTACAACTCGACCTTTTTGGGCCGGACCTGGCGACACCCGTCGCATCGATCAAGGTTCCCGCGTCCCGCGAAAACCAACTCACTATAGGAATTAACGTAAAGTTTATCGCATGATCCGAGCCCTTCGTGCGACGACTTGATTCCCCCCGGCGCGCTACGATAATCCCGCCATGTCACGCTCCACCGCCAACGCCGTCAAGATCCTGGCCGCCGCCGCAGCCGTCGGCGTCTTCTTCTTTCTCGACCTCGCGCCCACGGCCCCTGCCGAGAAGCCGCCTAACTTCGTCTACATCATCTCCGACGACCACGCCTGGACTGACTACGGCTTCATGGGCCACGAGGTCATCCAGACGCCGCATCTGGACCGGCTCGCCGCCGAGAGCCTCGTCTTTACCCGCGGCTACGTGCCCTCGTCGCTGTGCCGGCCCAGCCTCGCCACCATGATGACCGGCCTGTATCCGCACCAGCACGGCATCACCGGCAACGACCCCGACGGCGAAATGCGCGACCAGGCCAATCGTGATCGCATGGTCAACGTCTTCCGCAGCTCGCCGGCCGTCAGCGACATCCTCGCCAAGGCCGGCTACACCAGCCACCAGTCCGGCAAATGGTGGGAGGGTCAGTGCAAGTGCTGCTTTGACGAGTGCATGACCCACGGCGACGTCTCCCGCGGCGGACGCCATGGCGACGAGGGCCTCAAGATCGGCCGCGAGACCATGCAGCCGGTCTACGCCTTCCTCGACACCGTCGGCGACCAGCCCTTCTTCCTCTGGTACGCCCCCTTCCTGCCCCACACGCCCCACGATCCGCCCGATCGCCTGCTGTCGAAATACCTCGTCGACGGCCGGCCAGAAGCCGTCGCCAAGTACTACGCCATGGTCGAGTGGTTCGACGAAACCGTCGGCCAGGTGCTCGACGCCCTCGACCAGCGAGGCTTGGCTGACAACACGATGGTGCTGTTCGTCTCCGACAACGGCTGGGTGCAGAGCGAGGACCCGGCCGATTGGTACCAGACGCGCTCCAAGGTTTCGCCCTACGACGCCGGCCTGCGCACGCCGATCATGGTCCGCTGGCCCGGCAAGGCGCAGCCCCGGCGCGACGAGCGAACGCTGGTCAACAGCGTCGACTTGGTCCCCACCATCCTGGCCGCCGCCAAGCTGGATTCGCCCGAGCCGCTGCCCGGCCTGAACCTGCTCGAAGCCGCCGCCCTCAAGGGCCGCGACCGCACCTACGGCGCCCTGTTCGCCCATACCGCCGTCGATGTGAACGACCCCGTCGCCAACCTGAAGTACCGCTGGATGGTGCGCGAGGACGGCTGGAAGCTGATTGAGCCCTACCGCCCCAACGCCGGCGTGGAGATGATGATCCGCCCCTGGGACGTAAGCTGGATGAAGCTGGAGCCGGAGCTGTTCAACGTGGTCGACGACCCAGGCGAGGAGCGCGATCTGGCCGCCGAGCGGCCAGAGCTGGTGGAGCGGCTCGCCAAGGACCTGCAAGAGTGGTGGCGTGTGCCGTTGGAGTAAGCGGGACCCCTTTTGGCGGACCGGTGGCGCAGGCGCCCACGCCGCGGGCGGCACTCTACTCCCTCAAGAAAGCAGGCAGGTACTTTTGCCAGTCGCCGACTTCGGCCGGTATGTACCGCCGCCAGTCTTCGGCCTGGGTTCCGGCAGGCGCTTGCCAGGACCAGTCCTGCGGCGCCATATCCAGGCGGGCGTCATCACCGTAAAGAATCAAGGCCTCGCCCTCGCGGAAGTCGGCGATGCTCTGCTTCGAGATGAAGCCGGGCCAGATGTAGTCCACGCTCCTGGACCGAGGCCGATAGACCGCCGTGTAGATTGTGCCGAATGCGCTCGCATGGTCCGTCGCGTACAGCGGCTCCTGCGAGAAGCGTTCGATGAAGTCCTCCGCCATCGCCGCGCCAACGGCGAGCTTTCGAGTCAATAGCTCCGAGCGCTCGACCGTCTTCACCCGCGCCGCATAGTCGGCGTTGGGAAGGCCCGCCTGATGATTGGTCGAGACCGGCTCCTCGCTCACCAACGGTTCCCGATCCGGCGCGAGCTCGATGCGCAGGTGGTTGCCCTGCTCGTCGAGCGCGATCAAGTTGTCGGGGATGTGCGAGGGCGTCCGCCGGAGGATCTCCGCCGCCTCCTCCGCCGTCCGCGCGCGCTCGAGTGCGTAGCGCAGCAGAAGGGGAATGCCGAAGCCGTCGCCGCTGACTTCCCGCCCGCCATACGTTAGAGAGAGAACGAGCCCATGCTCGTTCATGCCGTCGACGAGCCCCCAGAGGCAATCGTTCATTCCCAGCAGCGCGGTACCGTTCCACTGCGAGCGCAGGATCACGCCCTCGCCGAGGTTCGGGGAATAGTCGTGGATTGCGGACCAGGAACGGCTCGTCTCGCGTCCACACCGCTTGGGAGCAGCCGAAGATGTAGGGCGGCGGCCGATACAGGCTCAGCATTCGCGCGGCAAGCTCATCGCCGCCGGCCAGCCCGGTCAACTACTCCCACACGCCGATCAGCTCGGGCATGTGAGTCTGCGGGGCCGTGCGGCACTCGGCCAGACTCGGGCGGCTCCCCTCGCCCTGCTTGAGAAACCATGCCCGGTAGGCCGGCCAGTACTCGCGAAAGAGCTTCTGCCAGCGGGCGCCGGGCTCATCCAATCGCATCGTGCGGAAACGGAGTTGCATCGCAGGTAGGAGTCGCAGGCCGGGCGAACCGTTACCGCCTTGTTCGCGGTGGCGCAGGCGCCTACGCCTGCCGCCTCGACCCCCAGGTCGAGGCCTTGGCATGCCTAAAGAACTTCGGCTCGAAAGCCGACGCTGCGGGCTTCGTCAAAGCCCGCGCCACGGTGTGTGGGGACACTGTAGTGGGCCTTTCAACTCCACGGCGAAACTGACACGGAGCGGCAAGGAAGCCGCACTACGGGCATGGGCGAGCATCTGGGTCAGCGAAATCCTGACGTCATGCCGACTCATGGAGCGTCAA
>CAYOPA010000396.1:0-5318 GCA_964405625.1 uncultured Bryobacterales bacterium | reverse complement strand
GGCGCCCACGCCTGCCGCCTCGACCCCCAGGTCGAGGCCCGGTTTGCCCGCGCCACGAGCGCCCCGTAGCCGGCCGGACGCGATATGGAATCTCAAGACGGCGCCCTGCCGATTGCATCCTCGACGGAACTTTGCTCGAATAAGCGCGTATCTACCGACGAAAGCCCATGCGAGCCACTTCCATCGTCTTGTTGCCGCTGATCGCGCTCCTGACGCCGGGCGCGGCGAGCGCTCAGGACCGCGTGATGGTGGGCGAGGACATCTATGTGGCCGCCGGCGAAGCGCTCGACGACGCAGTCTGCATCGGCTGCTCCATCCGTATTGACGGCAAGGTGAAGGAAGCAGTGGCGATCGCCGGCAACATCGAGATCAACGGAGAGGTCGAGCGCGACGCGGTCGTCGTCTTTGGCGGCGTGCGGCTCGACGCCGACGGGCGGGTGGTCGTCGACGTCGCCGCCATCGGCGGCGGCATGGAGATCAACGGCAAGGTCAGCGGCGACGCCGTGGCGGTGCTGGGCGGCGTGCGCCTGGGGCCCGGGGCCGAGATCAGCGGTGACACGGTGGCGGTGCTGGGCCGCGTGGACGGCAAGGACCATGCCACTGTCGGCGGGACGCTGCACGAAAGCGGCGCGCTGCGGAACTTCGCCGTCTCCGGCGCCGTCGTGCTGTTCCTATTAATCGTGCTCGTCAGCCTGCTGACCGGCCCCTTCATCACTTTCGTCGCCGTCACCATCCTGGGCGAGCAGCGCGTGGAGACCTTGCAACAAACCGTGGCCGAGCGCGCCGGGATGAGCTTCTTGATCGGGCTCGCCGTGTGGCTGGCGTCGGTGGTCATTCCGGTGACGATGTTCTGGGCGCCGGGCGTGGAGACGCTCGTGACGCTTTCGTTCTTCGTCGTGGCGGCGGTCGGCTATGCCGGGCTCGGTCTGTGGGTCGGGCGTGGGATGGTCCGCACCAGCGGCGTGGTGGTCCCGGCGGTGCTAGGCTCGGCGCTAATCGGGCTGATTCAGCTCATTCCGGTGCTGGGTTGGTTCATCGCTTGGCCGATTTTCGGTCTGCTAGCGCTCGGCTCGGCGGCGCTGAGCGGTTTTGGAACCTCGGTGGACTGGATGTTGCGGCGCTCGGAGGTGGAGCCCGCCCCGCGCCCCACGGCCTGAAGGCTATCGCGCCTCGCCGACCGCCACGAAATACGGCGCGACCCGCGCCACGGCGCCGCGCAAACCGGGAGTCCCAGCCAGCAACGAATAAGCTCTCGCCGCGGCCCTCTTGGCCGGAGCGAACGTTGCAAGCTCGGCCGCGCCCGGCAGTGGCAGCTCAATCTCCCAGCGGCCCGGAAACGAGCGCTCCAGCAGCAGCAGCCCGGCGTAGGATAGCGGCCGGATCGGGCGGTAGTCGATCCCAAGCCTTCGCTCCACCAGACGATCCGCCCACGGGCGAGGCATGTACCCCAATCCCCAAATCCCCACATGCGGCTCGGAGGTCAGACTGTAGCGATTGGGGGTCGTGAAGTAGGCCAGTCCGCCGGGCCGCAACACTCGGCCGATCTCGGCGATTACAGCGCCGGGGTCTGCCACGTGCTCGAGCAGATCGGTGGCGACGGCGGACGCGAACAGGCCCTGCTCAAACGGCAGATCCCGGGCGTCGGCCAAACAGAATTGCGCCTCCAGCCCCTCCTCGCGCAGCAGCTTGCGCGCCAGCACGAGCTGATAGAGGGCGGCGTCCACGCCGAAAACCTCGCGTCCGGCGCGGGCGCCCGCCGCCAGGTAGCGGCCCATCCCGCAGCCGACATCGAGCAGCGGCCCGTCTCCCGCGGCGGCCAGCCTGGCCAACGCCGCTCGAGCCCGTTCGGCTTCGAGCTCGAAGTGCGCCCGGTGGCGGGCCTGGAGCTGCGGCCGGGCCGGTGGGCGCAGCCGATAGAGCAGGTCGACCATCTCGTTGAAGCTCAACCAGCCTGCCGCTCGCTCCAGCTCCTCGGCCAGCCGCAAGTCGTCGTCAAACGAGATCTCGCGAGGCGGATTCTTGCGAAAATCAGGGAATTCCAGCAGGGTCTTGCCGCTCGCTGCGCTTGGCCTCCACACCCGACAGCGATGCTATCATGACCGCTCGCCCCGCCGTTCGTCACTGATGCCTGCCGGCCCCATTCGCACCGCGATTTTCGGTCTTGGCGGGGCCGCCGTGCGGCTCCACATCCCCGCCTGCCGAGCCATCGAGACGATCGACTTGATCGCCGGCTGCGACCCGGAGCCCGAGGCGCGCGCCCGGGCGGCAGCGCTCGGTCTAGGGCGCGCCTACGCTTCCGCTGAAGAGCTGATAGCCGCCGAGGAGCCCCAGCTCGTGCTGGTCGGCTCGCCGCCGAACAGCCATTTCTCCCTCTGCAAGCTCGCCCTCGAGCACGGCGCCCACGTGCTGTGCGAAAAGCCCTTTGTGGAGACCCTGCCGCAGGCCGACGATCTGATCGCTCTGGCTCGCCGAAAGAACCGGCTGCTGGCCGTGAACACGCAGTACCGCTACATGGAAATCTACCGGCGCACCCGCGAGCGAATCGCGTCGGGCGAGCTCGGGCGGCTGTACGCCGTGCAGGTCTGGCAGCAGATGTTCCACCCGCCGGCGGCGGAGGGCGTCGCTTGGCGGCGAGAGCTCGAGCGGTCGACGATGTTTGAGTTCGGCGGCCACGCGCTGGACCTGCTCGTTTATCTGTTTGACGATTTCCCCGAGTCGATCGCCTGCAACATGCCCTGGGCGCGGGCCGAATATCTATCCGACGTACTGGTGCAGGCGACGCTGCGGTTCCCGCTGGACCGTCTGGCGACCCTCTGGCTGCACCGGGTGACTCATGCCCCGCTGCGCTACCTGGAGATGCGGGCGGACTGCGAGCGGGCCTCGCTGCGGCTTTCACTGGGCGGGTTGGCGCGGGTGTCGGCGCAGTGGACGGGCCGGCCCGACGTGCGGCTGAGCTTGGTGCAAGGCGGCGAGGCGCGCGAGGAGCGCGACGGCCGCTCGCGCGTCTACGCCCGGATGCCCAAACCCGCCTTCCAGAGCGCCACAACCGCGCTGCTGCGGGAGCTTGTCGAGCAGATTCGGGCCGGGAGCTCCGATCTGACGGATGTGGTGCGGGCGCGGCAAGTGCTGGCGGCCTCGCTGGCCGGATACGACTCCGCCGGACAAGCGGGCCAGCCAATCGCGCTGCGCTAAGCCCCTACAATGAAAGGGACCGCATGAGAAATATTTCATCGATGACCCGGCGGCGCTTCGCGCAGGCGGTGGCCGGCGGGTTGGCCGCGGGAGGCCTCGGGTGCGGCGGTTCCAAGCTCAAAGGCGACCCCGAAGGCCGCAAGGTCATCGTGCTGGGCCTGGACGGCATGGACCCCAAAATCATCCGCCGTCTGATCGAAGAGGGCCGCGCGCCGAATTTCAAGAAACTGGCCGAGCAGGGCGCCTTCAAGGACCTAGGCACCACCATGCCCGCGCTGAGCCCGGTGGCCTGGTCGAGCTTCATCACCGGCATGACCCCCGGCGGCCACGGAATCCCCGACTTCATCGCCCGCGACCCGCTCACCTACAGCCCGTTTTTTGCCATTTGGGAATCGCGGGACGTGACCAATAGGCTGGCCTTGGGCGATTACCAGATCCCTTTGAGAGGGGGAGGTATTGACAATCTGCGCTTCGGCAAGCCTTTCTGGGCCTATCTGACGGAAAGCGGCATCCCGGCCACGGTCATCAAGATCCCGACGAACTTCCCCGTCGAGGAGACGGCCACGCGCGCCATCAGCGGCATGGGCACGCCGGACGTGGTGGACTCCTTCGGGCTGTTCACCTACTACACCTCCGACCCCGAAGAGAAGATCGAGAATCTCTCCGGCGGCGAGCTGATCCGGATGCGGCTCAACAACTGGAAGGCGACCGAGCACCTTTACGGCCCGGCGAACTCCTTCAAACCCAAGGAGCCGGCCCGCACCAAGGTTCCTTTTACGGTGCACGTCGATCCGACCGAAAAGGTCGTGCGGATCGAGGTGGCCGACCAATTGCTCGTCTTGCAAGAGGGCGAGTTCAGCGACTGGGTGAAGGTGCGCTTCGAGCTGGTCCCCTTCGTGGCGAGCGTGGCCGGCATCACGCGCTTCATGGTCAAGCAGGTGCATCCGCACTTGCAGCTCTACGTGCAGCCGATCAACGTCGACCCCGAAGACCAAGCCGCGCCGGTGACCTGGCCGTCCGAGCTCGGCGGCGAGATCGCCCGCCACATCGGCCCGTTCTGGACCAAGGGCCTACCGGCGGACACAAAGGCCTTCGACCTGAAGATTTTCCGCGACGAGGACTATGTCAAACAGGCCGAGCTAATTCTGGACGACCAGCTCGCGCTGTTCGATTACGAGTGGGCCAACTTCGCGGCGCAGAAGTCCGGGCTCTTCTACTTCTACATCTCCTCCACCGACCAGGACACGCACATGCTCTGGCGGAACATGGACAAGACGCATCCGAAGCACTCCGAAAGCGATCCGCGCTTTGGAGACTACATCCCGCACCTCTATGAGCGCATGGACGCGCTGGTGGGCAAGGTCCTGCCCGCGATCGACGACAAGACGCTGCTGATCGTCTGCTCCGACCACGGCTTCGCGCCGTTCGGCCGGCAGTTCCACCTCAACACCTGGCTGCGCGACAACGGCTACCTGAAGGTCAAGGACGAAGCCAAATCGAAGGAAAAGACCGACCCCTTCGACGTGAACTGGGACGAGACTGTCGCCTACGGCATCGGCTTCAACGGCCTGTACCTGAACATGGCGGGACGCGAGGAGCGAGGCATCGTCGGCCCGGAGAAGGCGCCCGAGCTGATTTCGCGGATCTCGTCGGAGCTGGAAGGGATCACGGACCCCGAGACCAGCGAGCGGCCGATCCACAAAGTCTACCCGCGCGACGAGATGTATTCGGGCGAGTTGACCGGGGAGATGCCCGAGATGCTGGTGGGCTACACCCCCGGCTACCGCTGCGCCAACGATTCCGTCTTGGGCGAGACGGTGCAAACGATCTTGGACTTGAATCCGTGGGCCTGGGGGGGCGATCACTCGATGGCGGTGGACCTGGTGCCGGGGGCGCTGTTCATGAGCCGGTCTGTGTCGAACGGCAGCCCGAATATCCTGGACTTGCCGGTCACGATCCTGGACTTTTTCGGGTTCGACAAGCCCGAGCAGATGGTCGGCAAGTCGCTACTGCGGGGCTAAGGACTGCAACGCCTGGGCGGCCTCGGGGTCGCCGTAGGGCCAGTGCCGGAAGTAGAGCTCCAGCGACTCGCGGGCCCGCTCGCGGTCTCCGGCGCTCAAGTAGAG
>CAYOPA010000395.1:0-5326 GCA_964405625.1 uncultured Bryobacterales bacterium | reverse complement strand
GCGCAAGGTCCACAACGGGCAGACGACGGTGTGGGTGTACGACGCCTTCGGCCGGATGGCGGCGGAGTATACGACGGCCACGCAGTACGACGCGCCCGGTACGGCTCTCCTGCCATGGGACAGATAGGGCCACCGGTGGGGCGGTGGCGCGCTGCCGGTTTCTCGCGGCGCTACTTCTCCGCCGCGGGCCTGAGCGAAATGGTGAAGCTCCAGTCCCCGGGCCAATCGCATCGCCGGGCTGCGCGACGGGCCGGTTTGCGCTATGATTTCAGCGCTTACCCGGAGGTATGGAAACAATGACCACGCGTCGTCTCGTTTTGCTGCTGCTCGCCTGTGCGCTCGCTTTGGGCGCGCAGTCCAAGAAGAAGGTCCTTGTGATGGGCCAACCCGATGAAGTCATCGCCGATTGGCGGACCGTCTCGAACAAGCTTGAAATTGTCTCGGTCACTCCCGACACCGTGATGAGCCAGATTGCGGACGCTCACGCCTTCGTCGGCGGCATCAAGCCCGAGTGGGTGGTGGCCGGCAAGAAGCTTGAATGGGCGCAGATCACCAGCGCCGGCGTGGAGCCCTACCTGCACCTGTCAGGCTCCAACGCGTTACGCGACAGTAACATTGTGGTGACGAACAATCAGATCGTCCAAGGGCCCGAAATCGCCGACCACGCCATGGCGATGCTGCTGTCGATGACCCGCGAGATCCCGAAATGGCTGCGCTACAAAGACGAGGAACGCTGGCAGGGGCGGCCCTACGATCTCTATGAGCTCAACCAGAAGACCGCCGTCGTGATCGGCGTGGGCGGCATCGGCAGCCAGATCGCATTGCGCGCCTGGGCGCACGGCATGACGGTCATCGGGGTGGACCCGGATGACAAGCCCTACTCGCCGTTCGTCAGCCGGATGGTCAAGCCGGACCAGTTGGACGAGGTGCTGCCGCTGGCCGATGTCGTCTTTATGTCGGCGCCGCACACGCCGAAGAGCGACAAAATGATGGGCCCGGGGCAGTTTGAGCGCATGAAGAAGGGTTCCTGGTTCATCGCCGTAAGCCGCGGCAGGACGTATGACCTGGGCGCCATGATGAAGGCGCTCGATTCCGACGTGCTCAAGGGCGCCGGCGTGGACGTGACCGATCCGGAGCCGCTGCCCAAGGGCCATCCGCTGTGGGGATTTGACAACGTCATCATCACGCCGCACATCGCCGGCCGCTCGGACCTGGACCACGGGCGCATGTTGGGCACCGCCAAGGAGAACCTTCGGCGGTTCGCCGAAGGGCTGCCGCTGATCAACGTGGTGGACAAACAGTTGGGTTACTGAGGCCCGGGTCGGAGCGGGAGGGCGGCTTCGATCGTCCCTCTCGCTCCGAGGCCCGCGCCCGAGCCTGGGTTCAGCCCGGGTATAATGGGGCTGGCGAACCCGCCGCCCAGCGTGAGCTTCCAGAAGCAGCTTCTGCGAAAAGTCGGCAGAGCGGTGCATGACTTCGGCATGATCCGCTCGGAAGACCGTATCGCCGTCGGCGTCTCCGGAGGCAAGGATTCGCTGGCGCTGCTGGACGCTCTGCTGGCGCTGCGCAAGCGGGCGCCGATCTCCTTTCACGTGGAAGCCTTCACCGTCGAGCAGGGCAAGTTCGTGCGTCCCATCGAGCCCTTGCGGGCCGAGATGGAGGCGCGCGGGGTGCGCTGGACCTACCAACGCGACGAGGCTTCGTTTCGGCTGCTGGAGGAAGACCCCGGGCATGGATGCGACGCGTGCAGCCGCTACCGCCGTCGGGCGGTCTACGACATCGCTTCCAGGCTGGGCGTCAACGTGGTCGCACTGGGGCACACGGCGGACGATTTCTGCGAGGCGCTGCTGCGCAACGCCCTGTTCACGGGGAGGCTGAGCGCGCTGCCGGCCGCGACGACCAGCCGGACCGGCGAGTATCGTTTGATTCGGCCGCTGGTTTACGTTTCCGAGGAGATCACCGGCGGCTACTGCGCCGAAGCGGGGCTGCCGATCACCCCGTGCGTTTGCTCCTTCAAGACGGGTACGGTGAGAGAGGCGCTGCGGGGCTTCCTGGCGGGCCTGAAGGAATCCAACCCCCATGTGACCGACAACCTCTTGTCCGCCATGGGCCGGATTGACCACCACCGCTTGCTGGATCGGCGTTTCCTCCAGGCCGGCGCCGGTGCCAGCGACAGGCCGGTCCCCGCGGCCAAGATGTTTCCGATTCTAGTTGAAGACACGCTCTGATTGGGCGGGGCCTGCTGCTTGACCCCGATGACGAACATACCGCCGGCGACGCCTGAGGCCCGCAAACCGGACCGGCGCGATACCGTCCTGGCGGTTCTCCAGACCCTGTTCTACCTGTTCGTGTTTCTGGCGGGTGTCAAGGGCTTGGGCGACGGCTTCAAGCTGCTCGGCGAGGACCTGCTCGGATCGTTCTTTCGCGCCACCGGCGACCCGATGGTGGGGCTGATGGTGGGCATATTGGCGACCACTATGGTCCAGAGCTCATCGGTAACCACTTCGATGGTGGTGGCGCTGGTCGCCGCGCCGGAAAATCCGTTGCCGCTGCTCAACGCGGTGCCCATGATTATGGGCGCCAATATCGGCACGACGGTGACCAATACGTTCGTTTCAGTGGCCTACGTTGGCAGGCGCGAAGAGTTCAGGCGAGCGTTTGCGGTGGCGACCTGCCACGACTTCTTCAACTTCATGGCGGTGGCGCTGCTGCTACCGCTGGAAATGCTGACGGGCTTCCTGCGGCACTCAGCCTCTTGGGGGGCGCACGCGGTGGTTGTGGTGACGCCCGGCGTGGAGCTCGACAGCCCGCTCAAGGGCGTCCTCAACCTCGTGCTCAAGCCCTTGTTCTTGGTCGCTGAAGCCGTCTTCAGTAACTCGACGCAAGCCCAAGGCGCCGTGATCGCCGTCGTCAGCGTCGGCTTCATTTTCGTGGCATTGACGCAACTGGTCATCACGCTCAAGAGCCGGCTCCAGTACCACCTGGAGAGGGCCGTCGAGGGTACCCTGGCCAAGAGCGGGCTGATCGGCATCCTCATCGGCATCGTGGTCACCGCGGCCGTGCAGTCGAGCTCGATCACCACTTCGCTGCTGGTGCCGTTGGGTGCGGCGGGCATCGTGACGCTGCAACAGGCCTTCCCCGTCACTCTCGGCGCCAACATCGGCACCACCTTGACCGCATTGCTGGCCTCGGTGGCCGTTTCGGGGCCCAACGCCGAGGCGGGCGTCACCATCGCCTTGGTGCATCTGCTGTTCAACCTCAGCGCGACCGTCATCGTCTATCCCATCCCGGCGATTCGCCGGATGCCGCTGCTGGCGGCCGAGGCCATGGCGCGTCTGGCCGCGCGCTCCCGCACGTGGGCCTTTGTTTACCTGACGGTTCTGTTCTACGGGGTGCCGGCGCTGCTGGCGTTTCTGAGCCAGTCGTAGAGCGGGCGGCGGGATTGCTACGATAGGTCGGCTCGCGCCGGAGCGAGCCTTGCAACGATGCCCGCAGCCGAGCCTCGCCGTTTCGCCTGGTTGGTCCCCATCGGGACCGTCTTTATTTCCAGCCTCTGCATCATGGTGGTCGAGCTGGTGGCGGGCCGGCTGATCGCGCGGCACGTGGGCAGCTCGCTGTACACCTGGACTTCGGTCATCGGCATTGTGCTGGGCGGCATCGCGGCGGGCAACTACGTGGGAGGGCTGATCGCCGACCGCTACAAGGCGCGGGAAGCCCTGGCGTCGCTGTTCCTGATCGCCTCGGCGGCCTCCTTGACGATTCCGCTGCTCAACGACCGCATCGGCGTCTGGCCTTTGCTGCGCGAGCAGGACTGGGCGCTACGGATCGCGCTACACGTCTTCCTGGTCTTTTTCCCGCCGGCGGCCGTGCTGGGGACCATCAGCCCGGTTGCGGCCAAGCTGGCCCTGGAGCTCGGCACGCATACCGGCCGCACCATCGGAAGCGTCTATTCTTGGGGCGCCATCGGCTCGATCGTGGGCACGTTCGCCACCGGGTATTTCCTGATCGCCAAGATGGGCACGGTGTCGGTGTTGCTGAGCGTGTCGGCGCTGCTGTTGGCGGTGTCGTTCTATTTTGGCTCGGAGGCGCTGATCTCGTATGTTTGGGGCGGGGTGCTGGGGATGTGCCTGCTGGCGGCGTTTGCTCCGTGGAGTTGGGCGAGCGCGGCAGGCGTGCGGCTGGGGTTTCGCAACTACACCGACCAGTTCGTCTACTTCCATGAGGAGTCCAACTATGCCGCCATCCGCGTGGAAGAGGCCTTTGAGCTGCCCGGCGTGCGCTCGATGACCATCGACTCGCTCATCCACGCCTACATCGACTGGGACGACCCCGACAACCTGCAATACGATTACGAGCGCATCTACGCCGGGGTCACCCACCAGGCGGCCGCCTCGCTGCCGGACCGGCGACCGCCGCGCGCGCTGTTTTTGGGCGGCGGCGGGTTTGTTTATCCGGACTGGTTCCTGCGGCAGTACCCCAAGGGATACGCCGAGGTCGCCGAGATCGACCCGGCGGTCACCCGGGCGGCCTTCGAGGCGTTTGGGCTCAAGCCCAACCCGCAGATGGCGGTTTACAACCTCGACGCTCGCAACCACGTGGACGATCTGCTGCTGCGTCAACAAGCCGGCGAGGCCGTCGGCGGGTTCGACCTGGTGTTTGGCGACGCCTTCAACCACTACTCGCCGCCGTTCCACCTCACGACGTATGAGTTCAATGAGAAGGTCCGCAGCCTGATGAGCCCGGAGGGGGTTTTTCTGGCCAACGTGATTGATGTCTATAGCTCGGGGCGCTTTGTGGGGGCGATGATCAACACATTGGAGAAAAGCTTTCCCTTCGTCTACGCCTTTTCGACCAACGTCGCCGGGCCGCGCGATGACGATCAACGAGATACCTTCGTGGTGGTCGGCTCGAACCGGCTGCTGGATGTGAACGACTTGTCCTACGAGCAGTACAGTGCGTCGTTGCTGCGGCCCGAGCACCTGGATACGCTGCGGCGGCGCTCCCGGAAGCTGGTGCTGACGGATGATTTTGCGCCGGTGGATAATTTGTTAGCGCCGGTGATTCGGCTGGCGGAGAGAAGGTGAGCCGTGAACCGTGAACCGTGGGACCGTGAACCGTGAACCGTAGGGGCGGGCGGGAGCCCGCCCAAGATCCGTTGCAGCGTGAAGTCCCTCGATCCCTACGATTCCTTATTTCGCAGCCCTTGAAAATCCCTCACCAACACGTACCCCACATACAGCCCGCAGCCGATACAAGCGGCGCACGAAGCCATCAAAATCACGCCCATCATCGCGCCCTCCTCCAGTCCGCCGCCGCAAAGTACGCC
>CAYOPA010000394.1:2740-5327 GCA_964405625.1 uncultured Bryobacterales bacterium | reverse complement strand
TCGAGATTGGCTAGCAATGCAATACGCGGGAATACAAATGTCAAGCCGGGCCTTCCGCCTTGTGAGCCTCGAGCCAAACCGGTAAAATGCTGTTACTCATGCGGGCCGCCAAAATTCTTCTCTGCCTTTCCTTTGGATTCGTACCAGGTTCCGCCGCCGACTGGATCACGCTGTTTGACGGCAAGACGCTCGACGGCTGGGAACTGAAGAACGGCCACGCGGAGTTCCGCGTCGAGGACGGCGCCATCGTGGGCCGGACGGCTGAGGGCAGCTTTAACTCATTCCTCTGCACCAAGCAGCTTTTTGGGGATTTCGAGCTCGAGTTTGAGACGAAGGTGGACGACCCGCTCAACTCCGGCGTGATGATTCGCGCGGCGCGGAAGACCGTGCGCGACGGCGACGGTCCCAACGGCGCCGTCGGCCGGGTGTACGGCCCGCAGGTGGAGGTGGAAGCGAGCCTGGAAAACGGCGCCGAATCCGGCTACATCTACGGCGAGGCGACGGGCCGCGGCTGGCTCACCCCGGAAAGCCGCTTGATCCCCCACAAGAAGTTCCGCGACGGCGAGTGGAACCACTTTCGCGTGGTCGCCCAAGGCCCGCGCATCCAGACCTGGATCAACCGCGAGCCGGTCGAGGATCTAACCGATGAGGAGATCTACAAGACCCACCCTCGCGGCTTTTTGGGGTTGCAGGTGCATCGCATCAAGCCGGGGACGGGGCCGTACGAAGCGGCCTGGCGAAAGATCCGCATCAAGCCGCTGTAGCGGGCCTCTCCGTGGACTCGGGCGCGGCCGGTACGCTACCATCGGCGCGCATGTCTGTAACGATTACCCGCCGCACCGCGCTGCGAGCCCTGGCGGGCGCCTCGCTGGCCGCCGGCGCCGCTCCGGGGCAAGCGCGGCGCAAGCCGAACTTCGTCTTCATCCTCGCCGACGACATGGGCTACGCCGACCTGGGCTGCTACGGCTCGGGCCGCATCAAGACCCCCAATATCGATCGGCTCGCGCGCGAAGGCATGCGTTTCTCCGACTGCTACGCCAATGCGCCGGTCTGCACGCCAACTCGCGTCGGATTTCTGACCGGGCGCTACCAGCAGCGCTTCGGCAAGGACCTGGAAGGGGCGCTGGGTCCGGCCAACAACTACACCGCCGGGCTGCGGCCGTCGGAGTCGGCGCTGCCGTCGGCGCTCAAGCGCCAGGGCTACGCGTGCGGCACGTTCGGCAAGTGGCACGTCGGCGCGAACGAGGAGTTTCGGCCGCTCCAGCATGGCTTCGACGAGTACTTTGGCATCCTGCTGGGCAACGCGGACATGTACTCGCACAAATACCACTCCGGCGTGCTGGACCTGTGGGAAGGCAATGAGACGGTGGAGCGGGAGGGCTACCTGACCGAGATGTTCGGCCGGCGCGCGGCGCGGTTCATCGAGCAGAACGCCGATCGGCCGTTCTTCTGCTACCTGCCGTTCAACGCCGTGCATTGGCCATTTCAACCGCCGGAACGTCCCGACGACATCCGCACGCTGGAGGACGGTAACTGGCGCGACGGGCCGCTGGACGACTACATCAAGATGACCGAGGCCATGGACGCCGCCGTCGGAGTTGTGCTCGACGCGATTGACCGCGCCGGGGTGGCCGACAACACCTTCGTGGTCTTCACCAACGACAACGGCGGCGAGCGGCTGTCCGACAACGGACCGCTGTTCCACTACAAGGCGACATTGTTCGAGGGCGGCATTCGGGTGCCGGCCGTGGCCCGCTGGCCGGGCGTCATCCCCGCCGGGTCCGAGACGACGCAGGTCGCCGTCACCATGGATTTCACTCGCACCATGCTGGAAGTTGCCGGCGCGGCCGACGGCGTTTCGTTCGACGGCGAGAACCTGCTGTCCGTGCTCCGAGGCGAGGGCGGTCCGATCGAGCGCTCGGTCTGCTGGCGCATCAACACCCTGGGCCGCAGCCAGATGGCGATACGCCGCGGACGCTGGAAGTACATCGACGACAACACCGGCGGCCGCGGCATGCCCGAGCTGCTGTTTGACGTGGTGGCCGATCCGTCCGAGCGCAAGAGCCTGTTCGCCACCAACCAAGGCGTGGCGGCGGAACTCCGGGCCGAGCTGCTGGCGTGGTCCGAAGAGATGGACGCCGCCGCGGCCCGGCGGTAGCCCGCGCCGCGGGTCCTACTCCAGGCTGCGGATCCACTCCGCGATCAGCTCCGCGCCTTGGCGGTCCACCATGTTGGAGCTTGACGGCGGCATCTGGCTGGCGCCGCGCTGGGTCATGCGCCATAGCAGCACGGAGCTTTCCGGGCTGCCCGGCGCCACCACGCGCATCTCTTCGCCGCCGGTGACGCTGTGCATCGGCGTTTCGCCGATCATCTTCGTCTCCGCCGTCGCCGTCTTGAAGCCCACTTCGATCGCCGCGTCGCCGCCGCCGTCGCGCACGTGGCACATCGCGCAGTTCACGTCCAAATAGACGCGGGCGCGCGTCTCCAGGTCGCCCGTTGACGGGTCAAACGGGTTCGCAAACGCCGCCAGCTCGGCCGGCGCCTCCTCAATCGGCTCGCGGAACATGCCGATGTGGTTCAGCGTCCG
>CAYOPA010000394.1:0-2730 GCA_964405625.1 uncultured Bryobacterales bacterium | reverse complement strand
GCTGGCCACCTGCATCGGCAGCTTCTCGTAGTAACTCACCGGCGTCAGCGCCCGTTCGTCGCGGAACATGCCGATGTGGTTCAGCGTCCGGATCTGGTTGTCGCTGATGGGGCCGTAGTCGTGGTCGCGGTTCATCTGCGGCGTCTTGACGCCCAGCACAAAGCCGGCCGCGCGGGAGTGGCAGAACATGCACTCCTCGCGGCTGGGGTAGTGCCAAACCTGCGAGCGTTTGCCGCCCGGCGCCGAGGCGTCCTTGACCTCATAGGTGCGATCGAGGCCGCGGGCGTCCACCAGATCGGCGTCGGTCTCCGCGTCGTTCCAGGCGTAGGTGTAGCCGACCCAGTGGTCCTCCTGCTTGAGCACCACGCGCGTCTCGATCCGCTTGCGCGAGGCCGCGTTGCCGGGCTCCAGCTCCAGAGAGAACGATTTGACGGTCACGGCGCCATCGTCGAAGTCCCAGGCTTTGTCATCCTTGACACCGATCTTGCCGTCGCCCGGCAGCGCGAAGAAGCGCTCCTTGATCGCCTCGTCGGACCAGAAGGCGGCGTTGATCGAGTAGGGAATCACGCCGGGCGCGATCTTGTGGCCCTTCACGGATTCAAACAACCCGGTCTCGCTCAGCTTGCGCGGAAACGGCGGGGCGTTGGGGTCCGGCGGCGGGCTCTTTTCGAGCTCGAAGATGCCGCCCGAGGTGTAGTCGAGGGCATAGAAACCGCCGTCGCGGCTCAGCCCGAAGCTCACCAGCATGTAGGGGCTGTCAACCAGCTCCTCGTGCCATGTGACCTTCTCGTTGTCGTAGTCGTAGCGCAGGCCCCACATCTTGCCGTACTGGTAGTCGCCATACAGATAGGCGCCCTTGAGCTCGGGGAACTTGTCGCCCATGTAGACGTAGCCGCCGGTGATGGAGCGGCATTCGGTGTGGTGGTGCTCGATGATCGGGTCCGTCAGCGGCGTCGGGCCGATCTCTTTGTTTGGGTGGAACGGGTGCGAGCCCTCGCGCACGCTCCAGCCGTGGTTGGCGCCGGCGTGCGAGAGCTCAATCATCTCCCAAATGTCTTGGCCCACATCGCCCACCCAAGGCCGCCCGGTGACGGGATCAAAGCTGAAGCGCCAGGGGTTTCGGAAGCCGAACGACCAGATCTCCGGCCGCGCGCCCGGCGTGTTGATAAACGGATTGTCCGGCGGAATCGAGTAGTTCCGGCCCGGATCGGGGTTCTCCACGTCCAGGCGCATCATCACCGAGAGCAGATCGTCCACGCCCTGGCCGGTATTGATTAGGTCCGAGCCGCCCGTCGAATCTCCGTTAGCGATGTAGAGATAGCCGTCGGGGCCGATGACGGCTTCGCCGCCGTTGTGCCCGCCGGCCGGCCACTCGATGATGATCTGTTCGGAATCGGGATTCAGCCGGGGCGGATTGCTGCCGGCTTCCAGCGTGTAGCGCGAGACGCGGCTGAGCTGGTCGCCCTTGATTTTTGGGTCGGTCGGGCTAAAGACAAAGATCTGTCCGTTGTCGGCGTAGTTGGGATGAAACGAGAAGGCGTAGATGCGGCGCGGGATGACGATAAAGAGGTCCTTTTGCCCGGATGTATCATCGGGCCGGAAGCTGAAAATCTTACCCTCATGCTCGGCGACGAAGAAGCGTGAGGAAGTCGGGTCTTCGGCGATGAACACCGGCTGCTTGAAGTCGACCTGCGGAAAGGCCCGCGCCAGCCGATACGGCGGGGGCGGGGAAGGCGAGCCCACCAGCCGGGATGTTGTCCACGGAACGCGCTCGGAGAGCCCAAAAGACCGCTCCTGCTGCGCGAAGGAGACCGCGCCGGCAAAGAGAGCCGACAGGGCGAGGAGAAGAAAGAGAAGTCGGCGGACCCGCACCACGTGATTGTACCGCTGATGACGCAGCGTCTCGTTAACGGGCAGCCGCTCAGCACGAAACGGGAGCCGCCCCCGGTAAACCAGACCCACGCCGCTTCAGCGGGCGGGTGGGCCCGGCTACCAGGGACGCCCCGCAAGAGCGGGATTAACGCCGCCGCCGGAACCAGCCTAGCGCCAGCAAACCCGTGCCGAAAAGCAGAACCGTGCTTGGTTCGGGAATCGCAGCATCGATCTGTTCGCTAATCTCCTGGACCTTGATGTCAACGAACGCCGCGGTGAACGACTGCGCCGTCAGGCCCCCCGACCGCAGCAGGTTTAGGTTCCACGCGGCGCCGCCGGTCGCCAACGCCAAGTCGACGTAGTCAGCCACGGTCGTCCCGAATCCGGTCCCGATGGTGGCGCCGCCGGTGCAAGTGGTGAATCCGCCGGCCCCGTCGGCTAGGTAAAGGTCTCCGTCGGCATCGATGCCCAAACCGCCGGTCGTCGCGGGCGCGCAACCGAAATTATTGTTTACTACGGCATTCAGGAGCGCATTCTGCCCTTGCATGAAGGCCAACGTCGTGGCGAACGTCAAGGCGGCGTTGCCGTTGTCGCGATCCTCGTCCGTCACCAGGATGTAGTTCACAGCCCCATTCGGGGTAAAAGTGAAATTGTTCAAGGCGAAATCCAACCCGGAGTAGCCGTCCTCGAAACCGCCGGAGATGACCAAGCCCGCCGCCGCCGCCCCAAAATCCGCGGCGTTGCCGCCGTTGAGCAGCGTCCGCCCGAGGACGCCCGCGCCCGACCTGCCGAAGCCGAACAGGCCGTAGTTCGTCGAGATGCTCAGGCCCCCCAGCTGCATGTCGAGCGAGTTGACCA
>CAYOPA010000393.1:0-5330 GCA_964405625.1 uncultured Bryobacterales bacterium | reverse complement strand
CAATCACCCCTTGGCCCCCAAAGGGGCCGCTATTGCTGTATCCAAATCTCCTCCTCACTTGACAAACGCCTCCTATGGATGTGCGACCACGGCCGGGCAGGAATGCCCGGCCTTACCGCTACAGCTCGTGCCCCTCGCCGCACAGGTACACGCCGATCCCCAGATTGCGGAACGCGTGAATCTTCGCCCCCAGCGCGTACGTGATCTGCCTTTCCTCGGGCACGTAGGCCACTTGAATATGGTTGGACTGGTGGCGTCCCATCATCTTGTCGCGGCTGATACCCGGCAGCACGGCGTGCATAATCGGCCACTGCGGCGTGGTCGCCCGCCAGCGCCTCTCGGTCTCGGCCTCAGGCAACTCGACGACCTCCGCCACGCCCAGGTCGGCTTTCATGGCCCCGTCAGCGATGTAGATGCGGCTCCAGATCGCCCAGCCGGGCTTGGAGACGCCCTTGATCGTGCCGCCTCCCAGCGGGAAGTACATCGGCGGCTGGCGCTCGGAGACCGCGCCGGCGTAGCCGCCGATCAGGTGCCGCGGCGGCACGGAGCCTGAAATCTCAAAAACCCAGACGAAGCGTCCCTGGAATTCCTCGCCCCAGCGCACGTCGTGCAGCGTCGTCTCCGGGTCAAAGCCCATCTTGGTCCAGATGCGGTTAGTGACCAGCGCATCCAGACCGGCGCACTCGTCCACTTCGTTGAAGCACGGCAGCGCCTTGCCCTCGTAAAGTACGCGGCCGCCGTCGCGCGACGTCACCGGCGGCCGATCCACGTTGTTGAGCAGCCCTTCGGCCAGATCCGAAGCGGGGCACAGGTCCTTCAAACCCTGCTGGTATTGGATGCCGATGGCCGCGCAGCCGTAGTCGTCGGCGATGCGCAGCGCGGCGATGTACATCTTGCACTGCTGTGCGATCTGCGCGTCGGTCAGCTCGGTCGCCTCATCGGCGCCGGTGTTGAACCGCATTCCCTTGGCGTTGAGCCAGTCGCGCACGGCCCGCGCCTCGGCGTCCGACGTCTGGAGCATCTCGGCGTAGAGCGCCGACTGGCTCAATCGCTCCTTGAAGACGCCCGCCTTGGCCAGCAGCTCGTCGGGGATGATGGCGTTGTACATCCCCATGCAGCCTTCGTCAAAGACGCCCAGGATGGCCTTGTCGTGGAGCAGCTCCTTGACGATCTCCTTGGCCAGCAGCGCCGACTTGTGCGGCGCCATGATGTCGTTGGCGTCCTTCACGTGGATCTGCGAGTGGATGATCTTTCCTTCGCTAAGCCAGTCGCCGAGCTTGTCCAGGAAGTAGGCGTCGTCGAAATTCTCCGACCACAGCGTCGAATACTCCACGCCCGCCTTGGTCAGCGAGCCGTTCAGGTTCAACATCCCCACTAAGCCGGGCCACTGACCGCTCCAATTGGCGACGGTCAGGATCGGTCCTTCGTGGCTCATCAAGCCCGCCAGGATGTGCTGGCTGTACTGCCAGACGGCCTCGCAGACGATCAGCGGCGCCTTGGGGTTGATGGTTCGGAAAACTTCCAGCCCGCGCTTTTGCGAATCGATGAAGCCGTGCTGCTTCTCCGCGTCGTACTCATGCGCTCGGACGACCTTGCGTCCAAGCTTTTCGATCGCGGCGATCAGTTTGTCCTCGACCGCCTTCTGCGCGGGCCAGCAAACACGGTTGGCCGAGAGGCGCAAGTCGCCGTTGGCGATGAGCTGAATTTCGAGAGCCATAAACGGCCATTTTCGCAGAGCGGGCCGTCGGTTCTCCACACCTCGCTCATTTCGCGCTCGGCCACTCTTGCGCCGCCCTGCAGAGGTCCTCGACTGGATCGCCGGCCTTGAAGTCAATCATCCGCGGTTCCGGACAGTCCTCCACGCGCGGCCCCATCAGCGTGGGTCTGCACGGCGTCTCCTGCTCGGCGATCCTGGCTTCAATGGCGCAACGCTCCAGCTCGGCTTTGATGCGCAGAAAGTCCGGCGTCTGCACCACATAGCTTTCCCGCTCGGGCAGAAACTGGATCTCGCGCTGTGTCTGCATCATCCGCGCGAAGAACGGCGGATGCGTGCGGAACCAGCTTGCGCCGCGCACATAGCCTTCCTGGTGCGCCATCTTGTCGAAGAACCGGATGAAACCGGTCGGGTCATAACCGCTCTTCCAGGCGTACTGCACGCCGAGCTGATCGGCTTCAAGCTCAAACTCGCGGCTGACGCCCAGCAGATCCAGGTTTAGCGCCAAGCCCAAACCGTAAAACCCATATTGCAGCGCATAGTAAGCGCCGAGCCCTACGGCTCCTCCGGTGGCGATGATCGCACCGACCTGGGCCGCTTGGTAGAGGATGCTCGCAATGGTCGCCCGCCTCATCAGCCTGTTGCCGTGGCGCGCCGTGACGTGGGCGATCTCATGGGCGATCACGCCGGCAAGCTGCGCCTCGTCCTCGGCCGCCTCAAGCAGGCCGCGGTTGAGGAAAAGGAAGCCGCCCGGCAGCGCGAAGGCGTTGATCTCCGGGCTGTCAAGCACCGTCAGCTTCAACGGCACGCGCAGGTCGGAACCCCGCGCCACGCGCGTAGCGATGGTGTTGGCGTAATCGGCGACGACTCGGTTGTCGAGCTCGCGCGGGATCATCCCCAGGCGCCTGATCTCGTCAATGGCCCGCTGGCCGCGCTCCACGTCTTTTTCTTGGCCCGCGAAGATCTCCCGGAATCCGATATCTTCCACGTCGCCGAAGGGGCGCTCGCGGTAAGACTCGGATTCGATCTCGGCGCGAATCTTCCGCAGTTCCGTCGGCCACTGCTCCAGCAGGTCCAGCTTGGCCTGCCGGTTAGCGTAAGCCAACGGCACTGCGTGCCGGGCGAACATCTCCATCTGCCGCCGCTCGGCCTCCAGGTTCTGCACCCGGCAGTGGAGATCGTGGCGCTCCGACTCGTCGAGCTTGGCGCTGCGCCGCCGCAGCTCTCGGCGGACGCCTTCAAGCTCCCGTCCGAGCGCTTTGGCCCTATCGCTTAAGGTTTTGACGCACTCTTTTTCAGCGCGCTCGTAACGCCGCCGGGCCTGCTCGATCACCACCGGAGAGGTCTGAATCTCGGAAGCGTGCTCAAACAGATCGAGGTAACTGCGATGGAGCGACTGCTGGATCGGGTCCGCCCTCTCCTGCCGCTCGATCACCGCGGCGGGGAGGGGAGGAAGGATCAGCAGCCAACATAGGATGAGGCTCAACATGCCTCGAAGCCGATCGTTCATGGCGCCCTCCTGGGGGATTGCCCGCCTAGATACTCTCCTGCACGGGCGGCGCCAAACGCGTCGTCCCTGGTCTGGGTATGTCCCCGGTTGGGGACCGATGGCCCATTGGTACCAGGAAAAAAATTGAGCCGGAAGAACTATTGCGATCTCTCAGGTAATGACCTGAGAATAGGCCTCATGGACGCGCCCCAAGCGGAGATTCATCAGGTCGGTCGGCAAATGATCCACCTCGTCGTCGAGCGCATGGACGGCTCACCCGAGTTCCTCGGTTTGATGGAGGGCGGCGGCATCTGTCTGGCCAACTCGTTCCCCACCGAGCAGGAGGCCGAAACCTGGCTTCACAGCATCTTCGCCAAGCTGCACCCGACGCACCAGTGCGGTTTCGGCTGCATCCGGCTGCCCGACTCGGAGTTCCTGGCGCCGATCGAAGACCTCGAGCGTCTAGTCGAGGCGCAAGACCCGCGCCTGCACTAGCCAATCGGGCCGGCGGGCTGTGGTAGCATCTGCCGCATGTCCGAGGCCGACGCTGGCGAAGCTCGATCCAAGGCCTCTCGCTACTTCCAGCCCTGGGAGTCCGACGAGCTCGCCGCCCCGCCAAGATTTCGGCTGCGCCAGTGGACATTGCTGATCGGTCCCGGCCTGCTGATGGCCGGCAGCAACATCGGCGGCGGCGAATGGCTCTTCGGCCCCATCGTCACGGCCCGCTACGGCGGCGATCTGATGTGGCTGGCGACGCTGTCGATTCTCTTCCAGGTCTTCTACAACCTCTCGGTGATGCGCTACACGCTCTATACGGGCGAGCCGATCTTCGTGGGATTCTTCAGGACCGCGCCGGGGCCGAAGTTCTGGGTTTTCTTCTACTTGCTTATTGACTTAGGCGGCATCTGGCCGTATCTGGCCTCCAACGCCGCCGTGCCGCTGGTGGCGGCGTTTCTGGGACGCCTGCCCGGTCCGGAGGAAGACGGACTGCTGCGCACGGTCAGCTACTGCGTCTTTCTGAGCGCATTCGTCCCGCTGATCTTCGGCGGCAAGATCTACAACGCCGTCGAGCGCGTGATGGTGACCAAGATCGTGCTTGTGCTGGGCTATCTGTCCGTGGTCGGCGTCTTCATGGTCAGCGGCGAGACTTGGGCGGCCATCTTTTCCGGCTTTCTCAAGTTCGGCAAGCTCCCGGAAACGGAGGTGGACTGGGCGACATTGGCCGCCTTCGCCTCCATCGCCGGGGCCGGCGGGCTATCGAACTTGAACTTCTCCAACTACTCCCGCGACAAGGGCTGGGGGATGGGCGAGAAGGTGGGCGCCATCCCGTCGATGGTCGGCGGCCGCACCATCCGGCTCTCGCACGTGGGCAAAGTTTTCCCGCTGACGGCGATAAACCTGGAGCGCTGGAGGGGGTGGCTCAAGCACATCCTGCGCGATCAGACCTGTGTGTGGGCGGTGGGCTGCGTTTTAGGAATGGCGCTGCCTTCGCTGCTGTCGCTGGAATTCATCCCAGGCGTGCAAGTCGGCGGGCACGCGGCCGCCGCGATGACGGCCCGCGGCATCGCCGACCGCTCCGGCGAGATCTTCTGGTTCATGACGCTGCTGTGCGGCTTTATCGTTCTGGCGCCGGGTCAGATCTCCGACATTGACGGCATTATCCGCCGCTGGACCGACGTCATCTGGACCGGCGCCAAGCGCGTGCAGGGGATGGAAGGCGGGCAGGTGCGCTACGTCTACTACGGCATCATGTCGCTGTACTGTGTTTGGGGGCTGATCGCGCTGCGGCTGACGCCCGACCCGCTGGTGCTGGCGATCGTCACCGGCACGCTGCGTAACATCGGCCTGGGCGCGACCTCGTTGCACACGCTATGGGTCAACAGCACGCTGTTGCCGAAGCCGCTGCGCCCGAGTTGGGTCTTGCAGGCGGGGTTGGTGTGCTCGTTTATTTTTTTCCTGGGGATCTCGGCGATTGCTTTTGAGCAACGGTTGAGCCAGTTCTTGGCGGAGTAGCGCACGGCGGTGCCGTGCACGCGAGGCTGCGCCTCGCGAAGTAACTTGTCGGGCCAAAGGCCCGACTCTGGAGTTTCTACATTTTGACCTCGGTTTGTTTCGGCGGGAGCGCGC
>CAYOPA010000392.1:0-5334 GCA_964405625.1 uncultured Bryobacterales bacterium | reverse complement strand
GGCGTACTGATGGCCTTCGGGATGCGCAACATGTACGCGCTGATGACCTTCATTCTGTGCGTCTTCGTCGGGCTGACCATCATCGTGGAGTTCGTGCGCGGCGCCATGACGCTGCAACGCAAGCAGCAGTTAGCCTTCGCACCCGCGCTGGTGGAGCTGACTCATCGCAACACGCGGCGCTACGGCGGCTACCTGGTCCACATGGGCATCGTGCTGATGTTCGTGGGCTTCGCCGGCGCGGCGTTCAACCAGATGGGCCAGTCGGAGATGGCGACGGGCGACTCGCTACAGGTCGCGAACTACGAGTTCCATCTCAAGGAGATCCGCGAAGACCGCGGGGCGACGTGGATGAGCTCGACGGCCGTGTTCGATGTCTACAAGGCCGGGAAGATGTTGGGCGTAATGGAGCCTCAGCAGCGCGTCTACACCACCGGCCGCGAGCCGCAGCCGACGGGCCTGCCGGACATCCGGGCGCGCATGAACGAGGACGTCTACCTGGTCTTCGCCGGCTTCACCCGCGACGGCAAGAACCCGATTATCCAGGCCTACATCAACCCGCTGGTGAACTGGGTCTGGTTGGGCGGCCTGACGCTGGTTTTTGGCACGCTGGTGGCGTTGATTCCCAGCAAGGTGCGCCGGATTTATCCGAAGACGCGCGTGATCGGATCGGTGGCCGCCAAGCCCGGCGCCCGAGCCAAGGGAGGGACGACCGTTGCGACTAAGACGTAAAGCGACGGGCGCGCTGGTCGCCCTGCTGTTGGCCGCCGGTTGGCTGATGGCCGAGGTGAGGACAACTTCCGAGCTCACGATGCAGATGCGTGAGATCGGCAAGGAGCTCAAGTGCCAATGCGGCTGCTCCTACACCGTGGCCGACTGCAACATGCTCTACTGCCACTTCCGCGACCCGGTCAACCAGGACATCGAGGAAGGGTTGAAGGCCGGCTTGACGGGGCCCCAGATTGTATCCAAGCTGCTGGCCAAATACGGCGAGGAGCTTCGCACCGCGCCCAAGGCCGAGGGCTTTGGAGCCGTGGGCTGGGCGATGCCGTTCGCCGCGCTGGCTCTGGGATTGCTGGCCGCGCCTTTCGTGGTGCGCCACTGGCGCAAGAACCAAGAAGCGGCCGCAAGCGCCGAGGCCGGCGCCGACATCGACGAGGCGACCATCGCCGCCTATGAAAAGGAGATCGAGAGAGATCTGGCGAAGGACTCCTGATCCCGCCCTTAGCTTCTTTCCCGGTACGCGCCGCCCATGTTGATCGCCGCCGCATTAGCGCTGGTTCTGCTAGCCTTTGGTCTGCCTTTGCTGATCCGCGGCGAAGATCTGCCCGAGTCGGAGCCGATTTCGCCCACGCAGCACCTGGACGACCGGGCAGCCGCGCTGTATGAAAACCTCCGCGACCTGCAAGGCGAATATCTGATGGGCAAGCTCTCCGACGAGGACTACAAGTCCACCAAGCAGGACGTGCAACGCGAGCTCGCGCGCGTGAAGGCCGAGATCGACGCCGTCGAAAGTGGGACGGCCGGGGAGGCGCGCGCTTGATTCGTTTGGCATTCTTGGCGTGCCTGGCGGCGTCCGCCGCGTCGGCTGCGATCAACGGCGTGGCAGTCAACGGCACCACGGGGAAGCCGGTCGCGCGTATTCCAATCACGCTGATCTCGTTCGCCCAAGGCATGGACCCGATTGAGGAGGTCTACACCGACGCCGAGGGCCGCTTCACCTTCGTCAAGGATGTCTCCGGCGGTCCGGCGATGCTGCGCTCGGAGTTCGACGGCGTCAGCTACAGCAAGATGATCCCGCCGGGAGCGCCGCGGCAGGGCGTCGAGGTGGAGGTCTTCCAGACCGCTTCGGAGGCGATCCGCCCGACCGGCCGCGTGCTGGTGCTGGAGCCGGGTTCTTCGGAGCTGATCGTCAACGAGAGCTATCTGTTTGAAAACACATCGCAACCGCCGATGACCTACCGCGACGCCGAGCGCGGAACCCTGCGTTTCTATTTGCCGCCGGCAGCCAAAGGGGTCGTCCAGGTGGAGGGCAGCGGCCCGGCGCGGATGCCGCTGAAGCAGTCCGCCGACCCGACCTCGGAAGAGAACATCTACATGGTGGACTTCCCCATCAAGCCCGGCGAGAACCGCATCTCGTTGACGTACCTGGTGCCGCACCGGGGCGAATCGGCGCTTGAGCCGCGCAGCGTCTATCCGAATCTGCAAACGCGCATCGCCGTCCCGGCCGGGGTGGAGCTTGAAGGTGCGGGACTGACCTCGATGGGCAAGGAGCCGTCCACGCAGGCGGAGATTTTTGAGCTCGCCGCCGCCGGTCCTTTGGCCGTGACCGTGCGAGGCTCGGGCCGCTTGTCGCGCGGCGAAAGCGGCGGCGGAGGTGCGGCGGCAGGGGCTGGCGGCGGCTCGCAGACCTCCATCAGCGTCCAGCCGGCGCCGATCGCCAAGGAGGCGCCGTGGGTCTTCGCCATCGCAGCCGCCATCCTGGCCTTGGGCTTCCTGCGCCTCTACCTGCTCGGCGACGGCTCGGGCAAGCGCAGCTAATGGGCCGGCCGCTGATCGTCGCCCGCGGAGTCGCCAAGTATTTTGGAGATTTCCCGGCCCTGCGCGGCGTTAACCTGGAGGTCGAAGCAGGACAGACGCTGGCTTTACTGGGCCGCAATGGAGCCGGTAAGAGCACGCTATTGCAGCTCCTGGCCGGGCTTTCGCACCCCACTGAAGGAACGATCGAGCTCCGCGTGGGCGCGGACGACTTTCGACGGCGCGTCGGAGTCTTGGGGCACGGTCAATGGCTCTACGACGACCTGACCGCGACCGAGAACCTGCAATTTTTCGGCGAGCTCTACCGCGTACGAGACGCGGCGTCCAAGATTGACTCCTGGCTGGAGCTCACGGGGTTGACGCGCTTCCGCAACTCTAAGGTCAACGAATTTTCGCGCGGAATGCGCCAGCGTTTGGCCATCGCGCGGGCTTTTTTGCATGACCCGGAGGTGCTGCTGCTCGATGAGCCCTGGACCGCGCTGGACGACCGGGCCATTCGCTTCCTTTCCGAGCGCATGACGGCCGCCCGCCAATCCGGCGCCACGCTGGTCGTCTGCTCGCACCAGTTGAAGGAAGCGCTGGAGGTGGCCGACCGTGTGGCGGTGCTGGACCGCGGCCGCCTGGCCTTTATTGACGAGGTCGGCGACGAGCTGCGCCGCAACCCCGATACTTTGTACGAGCGACTATCGTGAACGAGTTTATCAGCCAGAGCTGGGCGGTGGCGGCCAAGGATTTGCGGGTGGAGATCCGCAACCGCGAGGCCCTCAATGCGGCGTTTGCGTTTGCGCTGACCGTGCTGCTGCTGTTCAGCTTCGCCTTTGATCCGATTGTCAATCCGGACGCGCGGGCGATGTCGGGCGGGCTGTTGTGGGTGGTTTATGCCTTCGCCGGCATCCTGGCGCTCAACCGCAGCTTCGCGCGCGAAACCGCCAACGACTGCATGGCCGCGCTGGCGGCGGCGCCAATTTCCGGCGGCGCAATCTTTACCGGCAAGGCGCTGGCCAACGGCCTGCTGATCCTGGCGCTTGAGCTAATGTCGCTGCCATTATTCGGCATCTTTTACGACGTGCGCTGGTTTGCCCGCTTTCCCGAGCTTGTGCTGGTGCTGACTCTGGGAGCGACGGCGCTGACCGTGATCGGCACCATGTTCGGCGCCGTCACGGCCAACAACCGGCTGCGGGAGCTGATGCTGCCCGTGATCGTGCTGCCGCTGACACTGCCGGCCCTGATGGCGTGCGTCAAGCTGACGACGCTGATCTTCGCGGGCGAGCCGATCGGCGACTCGATGGTTTGGCTCAAACTGCTGATCTCGTTCGACGTGGTGTTCGGCTTGTTGGGCGCGACACTGCTCGAATACGTCATTACAGCCTGAGCTTTTTTACGCTTTCGTGCGTTTAGCGAGTGGCTTCATGGGCGTCCCCGCCGGGCGCTTACGGCGGCCCCCAACCCGCTGCGCCAACCGCTGTAGTTCCGACCGCTTTGACTGTATTAAGTCAACTTTCGGCGACGCTGCGCCGGCCTCTTGAAAAGTTTCCGCGGCTTGCGCGATCAGCCGATGCTGCGGAGAGTCCGCCGCGGCTTCGAGGCCCGCGATCATGTGGTCGAGCCAACGCTTCTTGGCGTGCAGCTCTTCAAGGAGCCGTTCAACGCTCTCTCCGCTCTGAAACGTATACATTTTTTACTTTCCTCCATCCGAAAATGCCGCTCTTTCTTTGGTAGCTCGACGGCTTTTGTGAACAAAACTCCCGGGACTCGCCACCTATTCTTTTCGTACGGCAACCGTAATGCAACTAAAGAAATCGTAAACGCCAGGGACTGAACGATCAGCCCGAATCCCCGTACAATAGGGCGAATGCTTGAACAACGTTCCATCGCTGTGATCGGCGCCGGTAATTTGGGATCGGCGCTGCTGTTCGGGCTCGCCCAAATGGGGCAAGCAACCCCGCAACGCCTGATCGCAGCCGACGCCTCCGCGGAGCGGCTGGCCGCCATCGCCGCCCGCCATCCGAAGATCCTGACGACGAGCTCGAATACGGGCTCCATCGATAAGGCCGATATCGTGGTGCTCGCCGTCAAGCCGAACGTGGTGACCCCGGTCGTCGAGGAGATCGCCGGCGCGTTGCGACCGAACCAATTGCTTATCTCCATGGCCGCGGCCGTGCCGATCGCAGCCATTGAGGAGTCGCTGGAAGGCCCGCAGCCGATCGTGCGGGTGATGCCCAACATCGCCATGACGGTCCACGCGGCTGCGTCCGCCCTGTGCGGCAACGCCCAGGCCACGGGGGAGCACATGGCGCTGGCGCTGGCGATATTCGGAGCCGTGGGCGAGACCGTGGTGGTCGGCGAAGCGCAGATGCACGCCGTCACGGGCCTGTCGGGCAGCGGTCCGGCCTACGTCTTCACTTTGATCGAGGCGATGGCTGCCGGCGGCGTCAAGATGGGATTGACGGTCGAGGCCGCCAGGAAACTGGCGGCGCAGACGTTCTTGGGCGCCGCCCGGCTGGCCCTGGAATCGGGCGTCAGCCCGGCTGACCTGCGCGATCAAGTGACGACGCCCGGCGGCACCACGGTAGCCGGCCTGCACGAGTTGGAGCGCGGAGGGGTGCGCTCGGCGATGATGGACGCGGTGGAGGCGGCGACGGAGCGCTCGATCGAGCTCACCGAGTTGCTCTACGGCCACGAGCAAGCGTAGTGACTGTGTCGGGAAGTCAAGGAAAAAAACTGAGGCTCGTCCGGGAGCGCAACCGATAGCGGCGACCCGCCAGGCGGCTGATCCCCTTTCCCTTCTGGCGCAGAATT
>CAYOPA010000391.1:0-5345 GCA_964405625.1 uncultured Bryobacterales bacterium | reverse complement strand
ATGCGGGTGATGGTCGCCGTTGATGAGAACGTGGGCCGCTTCCTGGATCTTCTGGACGCCGAGGGCCTCAGCGAGAACACCGTGGTCGTCTACACCTCCGACAACGGCATGTTCGTCGGCGACCACTTCATGTTCGACAAGCGGTTGATGTAAGAGCATCCGCTGCGGGTGCCGCTGGCGATCCGCTACCCGCCGCTGATCCGGCCGGGGACCGAGATCAGCGGATTTGCGCTCAATTTGGACTATGCGCCGACAATGCTGGATCTGGCCGGCGTGGAGGTTCCCGGCGACATGCAAGGCCACAGCCCGCGCGCCCTGTTTGACGGCTCCACGCCGCCGGGCTGGCGGACCTCGATGTATTACCACTACTGGGAATGGCCGACCAACCACGAGGTGTCCCCGCATTACGGCGTCCGCACGGAGCGCTACAAGCTGATCCATCACTACGACACGCGCTACGGCGGCCCGGCGGAGTGGGAGCTGATCGATTTGGAGAAAGACCCCGAGGAGCGCAGGAATCTCCACGGCGATCCGGCCTACGCGGAGGTGATCCCGGAGCTCGAAGCCGAGCTGGAGCGCCTGCGCCGGGAGCTGCGTGTTCCGCCGTTGGGAGAGTGAGCGCGGCGCGGGCGCCCATAAAAGCAGGGCGGACAAGAATGTCCGCCCCCACTCGAGCTGTCTTCGGTGGCGACGGACATTCCTGTCCGTCGGATTGAGTCTCCGTTGGAAGGCCTCAGACCTGCCGGATCTCCGAACCCGTAACAAAGAACCTAAACCGCTCCGGCGGCAGCGAAATCAGATGTCCGCCGCTGACCTTCGCCCAAGTTTCATAGGCGTTGGCGGCCATCGAAGAGTTGAGGAAGAACAGGAACTTGTCCGAAAAGCAGTCGATCGGCGGCGGCTGCCGGAAGGTCAACCGGTAGCCCATCGCGTTGGCTAAGTTGATGTCGCCGCTGGGCACCCGTTTGTCTTCCAACAGCACCACGAAACTGGCGCGGCCGGCGTGGGGCCAAACGTCGGGTTTGAGCAGAGGACGCAGGTTCGGGCGCGTCTCAAACGTCGTTTCGCACTGGCGAATCCATTCCAGAATCGACTCGCCCCAGGTCCAGTGCGTGAGGAAGCTCACGTACTGCTCGGCCAGATTGACGGCCAGACCCACTTTGCGATGCTCCAGTGCGCGGGCCGTCTTCTCATCCACCGGCGGATCGTCCGGCAGCAGCCAGTCGTCCTCCACCATGGATTCGGCGCGGTTCACGACGGACGCCATACCGCCGCCGAGCGTCTCCTTCAGCAGCAGCGGCGGCAACTCATGAACCTTGTCGCCAGGGATCTCAATGTACTTGCGATCGCCGATAGCTTGCATCCGCAACCTCCGTGGCAGGCCCGCCGGGCCGACGCTCTCATAGACGGGTGAAAGCGGGCGTCCGGTTTCGCGCTTGTCCTATTGACCGCCGATGATACGCCAACGTTTCCGCTTCTTGCAACAGGTCAAGTCTCTGAGAAATCCCATCGGCGGATCACCCGCGTCCGCCTTAGACTCCGCCTCTGATCGCCGCGTTGAGAAACCGCACGAATGGCGCGAGCGCGGCGAAGTGTCCGCCGAGCTCGGCCACCGCCCGCGGCGTCGTGATCAGCTTGGGGTCGAGCTGCGCCCCGGCGAGGAATTGCTTGAACCGCAGCAGCTCCACCGCCGGGTCCTCGGCCGAAAATCCCTTGGGCGGCCGCTTGAGCTGCTCGCCGGTCATCTCGCCAAAAAGCTTCCTGAACCGCTTATCGTCCAGGATGGAACGCAGCCGCTGCGGCTCGGCGCTGATCGCCTGCCGGATTGACAGCAACTCCTTCGGACCCGGCATCCACAGCCCGCCGCCGACCAGCAGCTCGTCGGGCGAAAAATGGAAGTAGAACCCGGCGGCAATGTGCTTGCCCAGCGACCGGTGCGCGAACGAGGCCGCCGCGTGCGTCTTGTACGGCGTCTTGTCGTCTCGGAAGCGGGTGTCGCGGTAGATGCGGTAGACCGCCTTCGGCGGATCCGTGCGGTACTCGGGCGCAAAGCCTTCCAGCTCGTCATTGACGGCGGCGACGAGCGCCAACAGCGGCTGCTTGAGTTGCTCCTCGTAGACAGCTTTGTTGGCCAGGAACCACTCGCGGTTATTGTTCTCCTTCAGGTCGCGGAGGAACTTGATCCCGGCCGGCGGGATGCTGACGGACTCTGCGGGCATGGCTTGATCGTACTCCGAACTAGGCTGCGTCTTCTTACAATGGATTGTTGTCAAAGCGCGTTCACCTGGAGCCGGACCGGCTCGCCCTGTTGCGGTCGCTGCCGGCAACCGAGGTTTTTGAAGATGAGCCCCTGGCGCGCCATACGCGCTTCGCCGTCGGCGGGCCGGCCGATCTGCTGATCGATTCCGCCGAGGAAGATTCCTTCCTGGAGGCGATTCGCATCTGCCGCGAATCCGGCGTCCCGTACGGATTCGTCGGGGCCGGCTCGAACGTCATCGCGGCGGACGCGGGCTATCGCGGCGCGCTGTTGCGTTTCAGCGGCGACCGCATCGAGCAGACTCCCGACGGCGTCGTCCACGCCCAGACCGGCGCCGCCTTGCAGTCGCTGGTGACCTTTACCATCGAGCGCGGGCTGGAGGGTTTGCATACGCTGGAGCGCATTCCCGGCTGGGTCGGCGGCGCGGTCTACGGCAACGCCGGCGCCTACGGCCATTCGATGCACGAGATCCTGCGGCAAGCCCGCTACGCCGATCTGTCCGGCCTGCATGCGCTCGACAACGCCGGTTGCGAGTTTCATTACCGGGAGAGCGTCTTCAAGCGCAACAAGGACCGCGCCATCCTGTCGTGCGCCCTGGAATTGCCCGAGGCCGACCCCGAAGCGCTGGCCGCCGAGGCCGCCAAAATTCGCGCCGTGCGGGACGAAAAATTCCCGCCGACCATGCGCTGCGCGGGCAGCATCTTCAAAAACCTCTACGTGGCCGATCTGCCCTCCGGCGCCGCCCAGGAGGCGCCGATCGGGGCCATTCGCGAAGGGAAAATCGCAGCGGCATGGTTCTTGGACCAGGTGGGAGCGAGGGGCCTGCGCGAGGGCGCCATCCGGATCGCGCACTACCACGCCAACTTGATCTACAATCCCGGCGGCGGCACGGCTCGCGAGCTGCGAACGCTGATCGCTGAGCTCAAGCGGCGCATCCGCGAGCGTTTTGGGTTTGATCTCGAAGAAGAAGTACAGTACATCGGCGAAGAACCAGAGGAAGCATGAACCTGCGGCCCGACCACTTGCTGGATCGCTTCTTCGGACCCGACAGGCCCGAGGGCGAGCTGACCGTCGCACGCTGCCTGAACCGCATCCCGCGCTTCCAGAAGAAGCTCGATGAGCTGCGGAGCTCAATTCACGACCCCGACTTTGCCTGGTATCCCTACGATTCGCTGGTGAATTTCTACGTCATCCATCACCTGCTCGAACGGCAGGGCGGGTCACTGACAAAGCTGGCAGGCGACGGCCCCATCGCCGACCTAGGTTGCGCCGACGGCGCCGTGGCGTTCTTCCTGGAGTGGTTGGGGCTCGAAGTCCACGCCGGCGACAACCCCAACTTCAACATCAACCGCATGCGCGGCGTGCGGCTGCTGAAGGAGCGCCTGGGCTCCGGCATCAAGATCTTTGAGTCGGACTTTGACGGCAGTTTCGCAACGCCGCTGGAGAGCTACGATCTTGCGCTGTTTCTGGGCGTGCTCTATCACCTGAAGAACCCATACTCGGCGCTCGAAAAGCTGGCCCGTAAGGCGCGGCGTTGCATCCTGAGCACCCGCGTGGCCCGCAAGACGCCCGACGGCGCCATCCGCTTCGCCGACCAGCCGATGGCCTACCTGCTGGCCGAGGGCGAGACCAACAACGACGTCACCAACTACTGGATTTTTTCCGAAACCGGCCTCAAGCGCCTATTGCAGCGCACCGGCTGGGAGATCGAGGCCTGGACGACGGTCGGCGACGAAGAAGGCTCCGACCCGGTCCGCGCGGAAGCCGACGAGCGCGCCTACGCGCTGCTGCGAAGCGTTAGACTTGATCCTGCGCAGGGCGAAGGAACGAAATGACCGCCGATCCGCCAACGCGGAGCCGATCGTCTCACAACGGTTGGCGACTGTAAGGCTCTATCCGTTTGATTATTTCGAAACGAGGCGTCAACCATGGCCACTAAACCTGATAGGTCGAGCAAACCGGCAGATAAGGTGTTGCGTCGAGTATTTGTCAGCTTAAATGCTGACGCCCACCATAGCGATGACCAAAATGCCTTCAAGTGGGGCATTGTCGACCGGCTCGTAGCCCTTGGCTATTTGCCGGAGGTCTTCACGCCCCCGCCGGGAAGACGCTTCAGGGGAGGGCTCGCCGTTCGACGAGGGTGGACATTTCACGATGTCGAACAGGTGATGCAGCGTTGCTGCGGACATGTGATGATCGGCATGCCACGGTGGCGAGTCGGGAGCGATGACACGGAAAGGGTGAACTTGCCGACGGAGTACCACCACTACGAGGGCGCTGTTTCGCATATGCTCAAGCTGCCCACACTCATCCTGGCGGATCAATCGATAGCCGACCGAGGCGTTTTCAATCGATCGCTGGGCCGATTTATTGTTCCGTTACCTCCCACTTATGAGATGTCCTGGCTGGACACAGAAGAGTTCGGTCACGCGCTAGCCGACTGGCACGACGAAGTTAGCCAGCGTCGCGATGTATTCTTGGGATACAGCAGCGCGGCCCGCGGAATCGCAAGCTCATTGAAACGTTATATCGAAACGGAGGTTGGCGCTACCGTACTGGATTGGTACGATGATTTCCCACCTGGAGACACGATTCTGTCACAGGTCAAGCTCGCTGCTGATCGGTGTGGCGTAGGTATTTTTCTATTTACAAACGATGATCTCCTGGAAGGTGGCCAGCACAGGGCGGCGCCAAGAGACAACGTCGTGTTCGAGGCGGGCTACTTTGCGAACGCTAAGGGGCACAGCCGGATCCTCGTTGTGCTGGAGAGCGGCGCCAAGATGCCGGCCGACCTCGGCGGTCAAATCTATGCTCTCCTGGAGGACCGCAGTAACATTGAGATGATCGAGCGCCGGGTGTGGTCGTTTCTGCACGACAGCATTTAGCTGGACCCGCATCCTTGATTAGATCCTTATCGAGCATTCCACACCGACGACATCATGAAGCTACTCGGAATCACCGTCCTCCCCGAATACATCCAGAGCGAAGGCGTGGAAGGCCTGCTCGACAACATGACGCGGATGGGCGTCAACGCGGTCGCCACCTCGCCCTACCTGATGGAGGAGGCCGACCCGTCAACCGGGCAGCG
>CAYOPA010000390.1:0-5349 GCA_964405625.1 uncultured Bryobacterales bacterium | reverse complement strand
GCGGTCTGCCGAAGCTGATGGCGCTGGAGCTGTTTAAGCCGTTTATCTATCAGCGGCTGGAGCAGCGCGGTCATTGCACCACCATCAAGCAGGCCAAGGAGCTGGTCGAGCAACAAGATCCGGTGGTTTGGGACATCCTCGAAGAGGTGACGCTCGATCACCCGGTGCTGCTCAACCGCGCGCCGACGCTCCATCGTCTGGGCATCCAGGCCTTTGAGCCGGTGCTGGTCGAGGGCAAGGCGATCCGGCTTCACCCGCTGGTCTGCCCGGCCTTCAACGCCGACTTTGACGGCGACCAGATGGCCGTCCACGTGCCGCTTTCTCCGGAAGCGCAGGTCGAGGCCGAAGTGCTGATGTTGGCCTCGAACAACATCCTCTCGCCGGCGAACGGCGCGCCGATCACGATGCCCTCGCAGGACATGATCCTTGGTCTGTACTACATGACCAAGGCGCTCTCAGGCACCAAGGGCGAGTTCCGGACGTTCGCCAACACCGACGACGTATTGCTGGCGCTGGAGATGGGCGAGGTCGAGACGCTGACGCCGATCAAGCTCTACTACACCGGCTGGGTGGTGGATCTGGCCACGGCGTTTGACTCGCAGAACATTACGGCCACCGAGCCCGTCTACTACCGCAAGCAGTACATGGACACCACGGTCGGCCGGGTGATTCTGAACTCGCTGCTGCCCTCCGCGATGCCGTACATCAACGGCCTGCTCAAAAAGAAAGGCATCAAGGAGCTGATCTCTTACGCCTATCTCAAGATGGGCCGCGAGGTCACCGTCGAGATGCTCGACACGCTCAAGGACACGGGCTTCGAGTACGCGACTCGGTCGGGGCTGTCGATCGGCATCGACGACATGATCGTGCCCGAGGAAAAGCCCGAGATGGTGGCCGCCGCGCAGAAGGAGGTCATGACCGTGGAGCAGCAGTATCTCGACGGCGCGATCACCCACGGCGAGCGGTACAACAAGATCATCGAGATCTGGTCGAACGTCACGGAGAAGGTCTCCGAGGGCATGTTCGCGCGGATGGAGCGGCAGGACAAGGTCGGCGACGTGAACCCGATCTTCGTCGCGGCCGACTCCGGCGCTCGCGGCTCCAAGCAGCAAATTCGTCAGCTCTCCGGCATGCGCGGCCTGATGGCCAAGCCGTCGGGCGAGATTATCGAAACGCCCATCACGGCGAACTTCCGTGAAGGGTTGAACGTGTTGCAGTACTTCATCTCCACGCACGGCGCCCGCAAGGGTCTGGCCGACACGGCGCTCAAGACCGCCGATTCGGGTTACCTGACGCGCCGGCTTGTGGACGTGGCGCAGGACGTGATCGTCACCGAGAGCGACTGCGGCACGGCCGATGGCATCTGGGTGGAAGCGATTGTCGAGTCGGGCGAAATCATCGAGCCGTTGAGCGACCGCATTGTCGGCCGAGTGGCGCTCGAGGATATCCAGGACTTTGAAGGCAACATCATCTGCTCGGCCAACCAGGAGATCACCGAGAAGCTGGCGCAGCAGATCGAGCTCTCCGGCATTGACGGCACCTACATCCGTTCGGTGCTGACATGCGAAACCGAACGCGGCGTTTGCCGGCTGTGCTACGGCCGCAATCTGGCGACCGGCCGGTTGGTGGAGTGCGGTGAAGCGGTCGGCGTGATCGCGGCGCAGTCGATCGGCGAGCCCGGCACGCAACTCACGATGCGGACGTTCCACATCGGCGGCACGGCTTCCAAGGTTTCCGAGCAGTCCACGCAGGATTCCAAGTCCGACGGCTTCGCTAAGTTCATTACCGTCAATGCCGTGCACAACAAGGCCGGCGAGCTGGTGGCGATGAACCGCAACGGCATTGTGGCGATTGTTGACGACAAGGGTCGCGAGAAAGAGCGCTACCAGGTTGTCTACGGTGCGAGGCTGCGCGTCAAGGAAGGCGCGCCGGTCAAGAAGCAGGAAGTGCTGGTCGAGTGGGATCCCTACACCTTCTCGATCCTGACCGAGAAGAGCGGCGTTTGCCACTTCCGCGACCTGCAGGAGGGCGTCACTTTGCAAGAGCAGGTGGACGACGTAACCGGCATGTCACAGTGGGTGGTGACCGACTCGCCGGACGAGAAGAAGCAGCCGACGGTCGAGATTCACGATCAAAAAGGCGAAATACTGCGCAAGTACCTCATCCCGTCCAACGCCCACTTGATGGTGCGCGACGGCGAAGAGATTCACGCGGCTGACGTGTTGGCGAAGATCCCGCGGGAAACGACCAAGACGAAGGACATCACCGGCGGTCTGCCGCGCGTGGTCGAGCTCTTTGAAGCCCGCCGCCCGCGCGAGACGGCGGTGATGAGCGAAATCGACGGCGTGGTGCACTACGGCGAGCTGTCCAAGGGCATGCGCAAGATCTACGTGGTGGCGGAGAACGGCGAGAAGAAGGAATACTCGCTGCCGCGCGGCGTTCACATTAACTTCCAGGAAGGCGAGCGCGTGAAGGTCGGCGAGCCGTTGATGGACGGCCCTCGCGACCCGCACGACATCCTCGCGGTCCTGGGCGAAAAGGAGCTGCAAAACTACCTGGTCAACGAGATCCAGGAGGTCTACCGGCTGCAGGGCGTGACGATCAACGACAAGCATTTGGAAGTGATCGTTCGTCAGATGATGCGCTGGATCAAGGTCGACGAGGTGGGCGATACCGACTTCCTGCTCGACGAGGTGGTCGATCGGTTCCGCTTCAGCAAGGTCAACGACGACATGCGCGCCAAGGACATGCTGCCCGCCGGCGGCCGTCCGCTGCTGATGGGCATCACCAAGGCCTCGCTGGCCACGGACTCGTTCATCTCGGCGGCGTCGTTCCAGGAGACGACCCGCGTGCTGACCGAGGCCGCCATCAGCGGCAAGGTCGACAATTTGCGCGGTCTCAAGGAGAACGTCATTGTCGGCCGCCTGATCCCGGCCGGGACGGGGCTGGAGACCTACGCGGACTTCAAGCTGCAAGGCGAGGACGAGCCCGAGGACATGGCGCCCGAGCTCGAATACCTCAGCAGCATGCCGACGTACGGCGACGATCTGGCGGGCGACTTCGCCCTCGGAGCGTTCGACGAACCGCTGCAACAGCCGTCCGGGGCTGACGGCGGCCAGGGCGACTAAGCCGTTTTTTCGAGACCGACAACAGCGGGCCGAACCTTGGCGGGTTCGGCCCGTTTGCTTTGGGGGGCGGGCTGTGAAGGAATCCCCACGGGGAGGGGGCAAGACATCGTCGACGCGCGACGACGCGGCCCGGCTGGAGCCGCGCGCCACTGGGGATGAAGACGGCTCGATATGGGCGCGCTTGTTACTGGGCGAGCGCCTCTTCGAGCACGCGGCCGGACATCGGCGGCATTTCCAGGCCCAGCAGGCGGGCGACCGTGGGCGCGATGTCCAGGTTGTGGACGTGCCCGATGGTCTCGCCGCGTTTGATCCCCGCGCCGGAGAGCACCAGCGACGGGTACATGCGCGGGTGCGAGGGCAGGTAGCCGTGCCCGTGCGACGGTTTCTCCAACTTGACGCGCTCCATGCTGTCGTGGTCCTCGGCGGCGAGGAAAGTGTCGATGTCGGGGATGACCATGTAGTGGCCGCGAACGTAGTTGCTTTCCTCAAAGCGCGGCAGGCCCAGCGCGTGCATGTCCTCGGGACGGGCGATACGGGCGATGTGGGGATGGGCGCTGAGCTCGGCGAAAGCCTTCTCGAGCTTCGGCAGATCGCGGGCGTCCTCGAACTCCGGCTTCTTGCGAACGGACAGCGTCCAGCCGTAGCCGCCGAGCTCGACCTTGTCGGCTACGCCCGCCCGAGCGAAAGCGGGCCTGACGTTCATCTTGTGGTAGACGGAATGGAAGCCGTGGTCGGCGCTGACGATGAAGGTGGTGGAGTCGCTCAGGCCGAGGCGCTCAACCGTCTCCATCAGCAGGCCGACCGCGGCGTCGGTATGGGTGAGAGCGGTTTGCGAGAGGCAGTGGTGGGGGCCGTGAGCGTGCTGCACCTCGTCGGTTACAAGGAAATGGATGGCCAGCAGGCCGGGCTTTCGGCTTTCCAACGCGTAGGCGGCCGCTTCGGCCAAGACACGGTCGGCGGCCATCATCCGGTCCGTGTCGTACCAGCGAAAGTAGAGGTCGATCGGAACGTCGTTTCGCCGCAGCTCCTCCAGCACGCCCGGATCGATGGCGGCGATGTCCGCTTTGCGTTTGGGGGTGAAGACCTCAGCGATGTTGAAGTCGATGGCCGGGTCGTCGCGGGTTTCGGGCCAGAAAAACGCAGCCGTGCCCAGGCCCTTGGCTTTGGCGGCGTCGAACAGAGTGGGAACCTTCACAACCTCACGGCGAGGTTTGTTGGTGGGGTAAAAGCTCTCGCCGGTCTCTCTGTGGGTGAGGGTATTGGAGAGCACGCCGTGCAACCGCGGCTCGACGCCGGTGAGGACCGTCGTGTGGGACGGGTGAGTGATGGAAGGGAAAATCGTCTCCGAGGAGGCCGCCCAGACCCCGTCTCGGATGAGCCGGCGGATATTGGGCAGCTCGAGCTCCTGGTTGGTGAGATGATAGGCGGCGAAGCCGTCGATCGAGATCAGGATCACGCGCTGGGAGGGCTGGGCAAACGCCGGCAGGGCCAGCAGCAGTAGAGCCAAAATTCGCATCTTGGCCCACAGCATACCGCCGACGGGTTGCAGCCGGGTTGCGAGGGGGGCGCGCGACCAGAAAGTGATGGGAAGAAGTTTGGCGAGGCGGTAAACGAGGCGACCCAGGTCCACGTCGCTTGAAGCCCTGGAAAGCCGCCGCTCGACGCTGCCTCGGGCGATCTTCGCCAAGCGTCGCTGGCGCGGCCGCCCTCCAGACGCTGTTGAGCCAACCGGCGACCGTCGAGCCGCGCCGGCAAGCGTCCGAAGAAGCTCGTCACCATGCTGGGCTAGGTCGTCGTCGAACGACCGCATTATCACTGCACGCGTTGCGGCAGCGGGTTTGCGCCCCAGGACCGTGAGCTCGACGTGGAAGCCACGCAGCACTCGCCCGGAGTGCGCCGAGTTGGCCCGTCAGCTCGCGCTCGAAGCTGAATACTTCGAGCGCAACGCCGCGCGAATGCCCTACGGGAAGTTTCGGCGGCAGGGTCTGTTTGTGGGCTCGGGGGTGATCGAGGAGGGCTGCCGCACGGTGATCGCGAGCCGGCTGAAGCGCTCGGGCATGTTCTGGAGCGAGCGCGGCGCCAACGCCGTCACGGCCTTGCGCTGCTACCGCCTGTCGGGCCGCTTCGACGACTACTGGGAGTCACCGGCCCGCGCCGCCTGAGGCTCACAAATTTGTCGCGCACCCAGTTGTCCAATGCGGGATGAGCCTGGAGGCGGATA
>CAYOPA010000389.1:0-5354 GCA_964405625.1 uncultured Bryobacterales bacterium | reverse complement strand
GGTGGAGACGGTTGATCGCTGCCTGGGACGGATCGAAGAAGCGCTCAAGCCCAAGGATTTCGCCTGGATCATCACCGCCGACCACGGCAACGCCGATTTGATGGTGGACCCGGTCACCGGCGAGCCGCACACCTATCACACGACGTTTCCGGCGCCGTTGATCCTGGCCTCGAATTGGAAGGGAGAGTTGCGTGGGGACGGCTCTCTGCGCGACATCGCGCCGACCATTCTGGGGTTAATGGGCGTGGACTTGCCGGCCGAGATGACGGGGCGGGATCTACGCGTGCCGTAGGGGCGGCCGGTAGGCCGCCCCAGCTCTACCCTTGCAGCGCCGGCGACATGACGATCAGCACCACCAGGTTGTACGCCACAAGCACCGCAAAAAACACGTTCACGCCGCGCAGCAGCGCCTGCCGCGATCGCATGACGCAGTACGCCGCCAGCAGCACCGCCACCGCCTTGAGCGCGATCAGGCTTTGCACCGGCCCCGGTCCGAATTCCAGAACCAGCCGAACGATCGGATTGCCTTCCGCGACGCCCTGCAGAAGGAAGGCCAAAGTGGTGAGTATATCCAGAACCTGTAGGTAGGTGAACTCCACTAACAACCGCACGGCGAACCTCCCCTGCTGGGCATGTCCACCTTAGTAGAGCACCCGGTCTTCCCCTTAGCAAGGTTCAAAACCAAGGTACTAGGTACTAAGCGGGCTACAGGGAGGAGCCACGGGGGATTACTGGAAGACGCCTTGAACTTGTTTAAATTCTTCCCGGAACTGCGCCAGTAGCTGGGGAGCGGCTCCAGCGAGGCCGATCCGCGCGAACGACGCAGCGGGGGACTCGGGCGGCCGCTCGGGCGAGGAAATGGTCTCGAAGCCCTCGTGTTTCACGGCGGCGTTTGCGGTATGGACCAGCCACGCCAGGCTGATCCGCTTATCGGCGGGCTGCTCGGCGTCGCCATCAGGCGGTGGCGCCGGACAGGCGTCGGGGTCGTGGTGGTAGCGCACCGCGTTGCGGATCTCTTCAGGAAGTTTCCAGGCCTCCAGCACAATCGCCGAGAGCTCGCTGTGGGTGATGTGCAGCGCCTCCTGCTCGGCTTCTTCCCAGGATGCGCCGGCTTTCCAACGCTCGCTGATTAACGGGATGGTGGCCGGGGTGTTGGTGAGGATCAGCAGCTTGCCCACGTCATGGAACAGGCCGACCGAGAAGCCGGTTTCCGGGTCGTGCGAACGCGTGTACGAGGCCAGGAACTGCGAGAAGATCGCGCAGCCAAGGGCGTGCCGCGAGTAGGAGACGTAAAGCGCCCGCGTCGTCTGGCTCTGCGCCAGCATCCGGCGCATCGAAAACGCCAGCGCCAGGTTACGGACGGTCTTGAAGCCCAGTAGCGTCACGGCGTGGCGGATCGACGACACCCGGTTGGACAGTCCGTAATAGGCCGAGTTGACGCAGCGCATCACGCTGCCTGACAGCACGCTGTCGCGCTCGATGACGGCCGCGATCTGCCCTGCCGAGGTGCGCTCGTTGCTGAGCATGCCGATGAGCTGGTTCAGCGCCGAAGGCAAAGGCGGAATACTGTTGACAGCCGACAGCAGCTTGACGCGGTGTTCGTTGGGAGAGCCGGCCGACGGCGCGAACATCGCCCGCTGCGGAGGCCCGGCCTCAGGCTCGTCGTCGGCCGGTTCGGGCGCGGCCCTGGAAAAAAATTGTCGCATGGCTGCCTATTGAGGCATATCGGACGAATCCGGGGCCGGCGACAGTGGGACGCCGAGCCGCCCAGGTTTACCTGGCGGGCAGCCATGCTTTCACAACACAACCGACGGCTAAAGCCGGACGACTCCAACGTACCCCGGCTACGCTTCGTCGCCGGCGTTCTGCACGAGGACGACGGTGACGTTGTCCGGCGCGCCGCGATCCAGGGTCGTCTGGATCAGGGCCTCGCACTTGTCGGCCAATGAATCCGGCCGCTCCAGAATATCCAGCAGCGCCTGCTCGCCGGCCACGCCGTGCAACCCGTCCGAGCAAAGCAGCAGGATGTCGCCGGGGGTGAAATCGACCTCCAGGGCCTGGACCTCGACCTCGTCTTCGGCGCCGATCGCCTTGGTCAGCACGTTGCGATAGGGGTGCGTCCGCAACTGCTCGTCGCTCAGGCCCAGGCCGCGACCGACCTCGTTGACCCAACTGTGGTCGGTGGTGACGCAGTACAGCCCTTCCTTGGTCTGCAAGTACGCGCGGCTGTCGCCCACGTTCACCACCAGGGCGCGCGGCGGGCGGGCGATGACAGCGACCACGGTAGTGCCCATCCCGGCGAGCTCGGGATGCGCGCGGGCCTCGCCGCGCACGCTACGGTTGGCGCGCTCGACGGCGTCGATAAGCTCCGGCAACTCCGCTTCCAGACCGGTCTTGCTGATCTCGTCGACCAGCGTCTCGACGGTAATGTGAGAGGCTCGTTCGCCGGCCTGGGCCCCGCCCATGCCGTCCGCGACGACGAACAGGCCCAGCTCCGGCTGCGCGCGGAAACTGTCCTCATTGTTGGTGCGAACGCGCCCTACGTGGGACTTGCCGAACGATCGAATCATTCCTGTTTTCCGTTCCGATCTTCGACGGCGGAGCCGACCGCGATCCCGTCTAGTTTGCCACAGAGCGCCAATCCCGCAAGCCCCTTGTTCAAACCGGCCACGGCAATACCCTCGCCTCGCGGCCGTCCACGCTGAGCCCGGCCGGCGCTTCCATGGCTTGGCGCCGCAAGATCGCGAAGCCCAGCAGGCGGTCTTCCTCAAGCGCCAGAACCGGGCTGGTGACCTCTCCGACCGGTTCGCCCAGCAGCAAAGCTTGCAGCGAGCCCAGAGCCTCGGAGCCGTCGATCTCCAGCGGCGTCAGCAGCCGGTTCACGCGGCCCTGCGAACGCACCCGCTCCACGATCTCCTGGCCCGTATAACAGCCCTTGGTGAACGACACCCACCGCAACTGCTGTGTTTCGTGCGGAATGTTCGTGTCAAAGTAGTCGTCGTCGAGCGAAGGCACGCGGCTGACCACTCGGAGCCGCTGGAAGTCGGGCGGCGCGGCGGCGACGGCCCCGGCGGCCTCCAGCCGCTCGATCAGCTCGCTTTTTCGATTGCTGTCGGCGAGTATCCAGCCGCCGGATTGCCCGCTCAGCGCCGAGCTGAAAACGCGCCACGGCACCGCCGCCGCGTGCGCGTGCGGTCGCTCCGGGAAGCGCAGCCCGTCCAACGCCCGCTCCACAATATCCGCCGACCGCGGGCCCTCCACGGCGATCGCCGCCGTCGCCGCCGTCACGTCCCCGAGCGTCACATCGTCCATGATGATGAAGCTGTCGAGGTAAGCGGCCAAGCGCTCGCGCCTGCGGGCGTCCGTATCGAGCAGGACCTCGCCGGCGCCGACGTAGATGCGGGCGAACGCCTGAATGCGGCCCTGCGGGTTGAGGAAAAAGGCGCCGGTCCCGCCGCCGTCTCCCAGCCCTTCGACAGGATTGGTGGCCAGCGCATGCAGCAGCCGAACGCGGTCCTCCCCGCTCGCCCGCAGCCGGCCGCGGTCGGAGATATCAAGCCAGGCGGCCCCTTCGCGGAGCGCCCTGTCGCCGGTCGTTGACATGAAAGGATCGGGCGGAAAGACTTGTTAGTATAGCTTTGATGCTGCATCAAGTCCTGCCCGTCGGCCCCTTGCAGTGCAACTGCTCGATCTTCGGCGACCCGGAAAGCGGGGCGGCGCTGGTGATTGATCCCGGCGACGAAATCGACCGCATCCAGGCGTTGATCAAGCGGATGGGCCTCAACCGCGTCGATAAGATCGTCTTTACTCACGCCCACATCGACCACATCGGCGCTGGCGCGGAATTCAAGCGCCTGACCGGAGCGCCGACATGGCTGCACCGGGCCGAGTTGCCGGTCTTGGCCTCCTTGGCGCAGCAGGCCGCCTGGCTCGGCGTGCAGCCGCCCGAGCCGGTTGAGATCGATCACTTCATTGAGCCGGGGACGCCGATTGAATTTGCGGACGAGCAATTTGACGTCCTGTTCACCCCCGGTCACAGCCCGGGCAGCGTCAGCTTGGTTGCGCCTTGGATGAACCGCGTGGTCGGCGGCGACGCTCTGTTTCGCGGCGGCATCGGACGCACCGATCTGCCCGGCGGCAACCACGCCACCCTGCTCCGCTCGATCTGGGAAGAGCTTCTTGCGCTTGATGACGCCACGGTCGTTTACCCCGGTCACGGCCCGACCACCACCATCGGCGAGGAGCGCCGCACGAACCCGTTTCTGCGGCAGGCGGGCTGAGCGGTCATGATCGCGCCCGCCGCCCTGGTCGTCATCGACCTACAAGAGAAACTCCTGCCGCACATCGCCGGCGCGGACGGCGTGCTCGCCAACGTCCACAAGCTGCTGGCGCTGGCGAAGCTGATTGATCTGCCGGTGGTCTTGACCACGCAGTACGCCAAGGGCTTGGGGTCGACCGAGCCCGCCATCGCCCAAGCCGCCGGGGTCGAGCCGATCGACAAGGTCGCCTTCGGCTGCTTTGCCGACGAGGGGTTTTGCCGCTCCCTCGACGAGCGCGTGGCCCCGGACGCGACGCTGCTGCTGGCCGGCGTGGAGACGCACATTTGTGTGCTGCAAACCGCGCTGGGGGCGCTGCGGGCCGGACGAACGGTTCACGTTCTCGCCGACGCCGCCGGTTCGCGCACGACGGCCAACCACGACCTCGGGCTGGCGCGGTTGCGGCAGGCAGGCTGCGTGATTTCGTCGACTGAAATGGCGATCTACGAGCTCCTGGGCGACAGCCGCCGCCCGGAGTTCCGCCGGATGCTGCCGTACTTGAAGTAAGGGCGCGGTCGCTGTGCGGCTTATTGCCGCGCGGGCCGCGCGGGGCTACCATAAGAATTCCCGATAGAGAGATCAAAGACCCATGTTCAACTCCGATGAGTATCGCTTGAAGGTCGGCTTGGCCGAGCAGCTCAAGGGCGGCGTCATTCTGGACGTCACCAACGCCGAGCAGGCTGTGATCGCCGAAAAAGCCGGCGCCACCTCCGTGATGGCGCTGGAGCGCGTCCCCGCCGACATTCGCAAGGAAGGCGGCGTGGCGCGCATGGCGGCCATCTCCGTGATCCGCGAGATCATGGCGTCGGTGTCGATCCCGGTGATGGCGAAAGTCCGCATCGGCCACTTTACCGAGGCGCGGGTGCTGGAGTCGCTCAAGGTAGATTACATCGACGAAAGCGAAGTGTTGACGCCGGCCGACGAGGAGCACCACGTCGACAAGCACGCCTTCCGCATCCCGTTTGTCTGCGGCGCGCGCAACTTGGGCGAGGCGCTGCGGCGCATCGCCGAGGGCGCGGCGATGATCCGCACCAAGGG
>CAYOPA010000388.1:0-5356 GCA_964405625.1 uncultured Bryobacterales bacterium | reverse complement strand
GATAATACGGCGACGTGCGCACGTGCGTCATCCCCGATATTCGGATGCTGGGATATCCACTTGACTCAGGTTCATACAACATGTTGTAGCGCCTGGCTCGGGGTTGCGGCCTGTTGGCGCCGGGTTCTACCCGTCTTGGGGGCCGCAGGCAAACGTGGCACGCGGGAATACTCGGAAATGCCGACTTCTGAGCGGAGCGGTCCTGTAGCGCTCGCGCGACGATGTCCCGCTTGAGCGGCTTGTCTCCCATGGACCGCCTAACACCGTCGAAATACTTCTCAACTGATTCCATTCTTGCCGTCAGGTTGTCGAGCGACACTGCGAACCCGGAATGCGGCTGGAGCAGTCGCTCGTGGCGGAGGCGCCGGCTTGACCCCGGCTGATGCTGTCGGACCACTGCCGCCAGCGAGGCGCGTCAAATACACAGGTTCCTCCGACGCATCGCCTCTCTTGACGGAGAAAGTACGCTGGGGGGGCTCATAGCCCTGCAACTCGACGCTGAGCGCGCAATCGCGGGAGCCGTCAGCTAGTTTGGGCTGGAATGAGTAGCGTCGGTCCGGGGTAGTCAAACCTCGGAGCGCGGGGACTCCCGCGCAAGCCAACTCAACCAAAGCGCCCGGCAGCTTCTTCGCCGTCGCATTCTCGGCGACAATAACGTGCACTTGGGTTTTGGCTGGAGGGTCAAAAAGCCAGTTGAACGCGCCCGATGAAAAGACGGTCGCCAGGAAGGTGAAGCCCCCCGCCAAGGCAAACACCCTCGGTCCCTTGGACATCGCACGCAAATTCTCTCCCGGTAGGTGCGCGTTTGGCAAGGTCCGAAATGAATAGACCGGAACTTTGTGGAACTTCTTGTGCCGCTCCGGTTACCGCGTGAAGTACAGCGCGCCCCAGGCTACCAGCTCCGCCGGACCTTTGAGAATGACTTCGGACTGCGGCGTCGGCCAGCTCACGACGATGTCGCCGGCGGGCGTTGTTACCCTCACCGGGCTCTCGGCGCGATTGGTCAGGATCGCCGCGACCGCCGCGCCGGTCGAGCCGGTGCCCGAGCTCATCGTCTCCCCCGCGCCGCGTTCCCAAAAGCGCACGTCGATGGTGTGCTCGTCCACCTGCCGTACGAACGACACGTTGGTACGGCGCGGAAAGCGCGGGTGCGCCTCAATCTCCGCCCCCAGGCTGCGCCAGTCCCAATCAAAACGCTCCACGAAGAGGGCGCATTGCGGATTGCCCACATCCACGATGACAACTTCGCGCGGCCAGCCGCCGACCTCGAATTCGACGCCGACCTCGCCTTCTTTCCACTTCGGCAGCCCCATGCCCATCTCCAGGTCGAAGCGGACGCCTTGCCGACCCAGCAGCCGCAATTCCTTGACCCCGGCTCCGGCGCCGATCCGCAGCACGGCGCCCGGCTCGCTGTCGCGCATCAGAAAGGCAGTCGCGCAGCGGGTGCCGTTGCCGGAAATTTCGGCCTCGCTGCCGTCGGAATTGAAGATCCGCAGCGAGTAGTCTTCGTCCGGGCTACGCGCCGGAAAGATCGCCTCCACGCCGTCCGCCCCTATTCCGAACTGCCGGTGGCAGCTCTTGCGCGCAAGCTCCGGCAGGTCCTGCGCCTCCAGGCCCACGCGCTCCAGCGACGCCCACTCCACCACCAGGAAATCGTTGCCGACCGCTTGCGCTTTGAGGAACGGAATCTCCATGGCTAGAACTCCGTGAATCGCCGAAACTCCTCGAACCGCTTCTCGATGTCGTCGCGCGTCAGCGTCCGCAACCGGCCCACGCCGAACTGCTCACAGCAGTAGCTGCCCATCACCGAGCCGTAGATCATCGCTTTGCGCAGGTGCTCGTGCGAGGCGAAGCTGATGTCGGAGACGCCTTGCTCGGTCAGATAGCCCATAAAGCCGCCCGCGAAGCAGTCGCCGGCCCCGGTCGGATCATACACCGTTTCCAGCAGAAAACCGGGCGCGATAAAGTAGCCCTCTGGTCGGAACAGGATGGCGCCGTATTCGCCGCGCTTGATGACGACCGTATGCGGTCCCATCTCGTGGATCTTCTTGGCGGCGCGGCGCAGGTTGTGCTCGCCGGAGAGCAGGCGCGCCTCGCCGTCGTTGATCAGGATGAAGTCCCAGGTGCGGATGGCGGCCTTGAGATCGTCCAGGGCGCCATCAATCCAGAAATTCATCGTGTCGCCGCCCACGAATCGGGCGTTCTCCATCTGCCCATGCACCTGCTTTTGCAGGCTCGGGTGGATGTTGCCCAAGAAAAGGTACGGCGCCTCGCGATAGGCCGCCGGCAGCACGGGATTGAAGTCGGCGAAGACGTTGAGCTCGGTCTTGAGCGTCGTCCGCTCATTCATGTCGTTGGAGTACACGCCCTGCCAGTAGAACGACTTGCCCCCGGGTACACGCTCCAGCCCTTCGAGGTCGATATCGCGCTCGTGCAGCAGCGCCTCGTCCTCCTTGTGGAAGTCGTCGCCGACAACCGCCACCACCTTGACCGGCGCGAAAAAGCTCGCTGAGAGCGCGATATACGTACCCGCGCCGCCTAACATACGATCCACTTTGCCGTGCGGCGTCTCCACGCCGTCGTATGCCACGGATCCTACAACGACCAAAGCCATAATTTTTACTATTCCTTTTACTTAGAGATATTTGCCGATCAACAGATTGTACTTCTTGCGCGAAGCTTCCGAGATGACCGTGCGATCGGTGAGAATCGAGCTCTTCAGCGCCGAGGCGTAGGGGCTCGGGCCGTCGGGAATGTTTTTCACTGCCTCGATGGCCACGGCCTGCGCGTTGGCGGCGTTCTTGGTGAGGTATTCAATTACCTGATCGACGGTGACGGCGTCGTGCTCTTCGTGCCAGCAGTCGTAGTCGGTGACCATCGCCACGGTGGCGTAGGAGAGCTCCGCCTCGCGCGCCAGCTTGGCCTCTTGCAGATTGGTCATGCCGATGACGTCAAAGCCGCACGAGCGGTGAAAATTCGACTCCGCCAAGGTGGAGAACTGCGGGCCTTCCATGCAACAGTACGTGCCGCCGCGCTGGACCCGCACGCCGACTTTCTTGCAGGCCGCCTCAACCACGTCGCCGAGCGCGCCGCAGACCGGGTGCGAGAAGGCCACGTGCACAACGATGTCCTCGTCAAAGAACGTCGAAGGCCGGCCCTTGGTGCGGTCGAAGAACTGGTCGGGGATCACGAAATCCAGCGGCGCGAGCTCTTCCTTGAGCGACCCGACGGCGCTGAACGACAGCAGCCACTCCACGCCGAGCTGCTTGAAGGCGTGGATGTTGGCCCGAAACGGCAGATTCGACGGCGTGATGCGGTGGCCGCGTCCGTGGCGGGCCAGAAAGACGACTTCGCGGCCGCCGATTTTGCCTTGAATGAAGGCGTCGGACGGCTCGCCCCAGGGCGTTTCGACGCGAATTTCTCGGCGCTCTTCCAGGGCGTCCATGTGATAGAGGCCGCTGCCTCCGATAATTCCGATCTTGGCCATGAGTCTCCCATGGTAACGCGGGTGTATACTTCGAGCGCCATGCCCCGCCGTTGTCTGTTCCTGCTGCTCCTTGTGGTCACGCTTTCCGCTCAGCAACAGTCCGGGCCGCGGGCCGAGCGCAACACACGTCTGCTGCTGGAGAGGGTCGCCGGCGCTCCCGAGTTGGGCCTGAAGCCGGGCCCGATCGCGCTGCAAGCGCCCCGGGAGGGCTGGAAGATCGAGATGCCGACCTCGGTGGCGGTCGGGCCGGGCGGCGTCTTCTACCTCTTGCAGCGCGGCGAGGCGGCCGCCCCGGTGATCGCCTTTGACGCCGAAGGCCGCGTGCTGCGCTCCTGGGGCCGGGGGCTGTATACGATTCCGCACAGCATCCGCGTGGACCCGGACGGCAACGTCTGGACGGTCGACTCCGGCAGCTCGCAGATCTACAAGTTCAGCCCCGCCGGCGAGCAGCTTCTGCATATTGACGTGGGCGAGATGCCCGACAAGGCCAGCCGCTTTCGCGGGACCGCCGACATCGCCTTTGCTCCGGACGGCAACTTGCTCATCGCCGACGGCTACGGCAACGCTCGCATCCTGGAGTACTCGCCCGACGGCCGCCGCCTGCGCCAGTTTGGCGAGCCAGGGACGGGACCGGGGCAATTTAATCTGCCGCACGCGGTGGCTGTGGATGAGCGGGGAGTGATCTACGTGGGCGACCGGGAGAACGGCCGTATCCAGCGCTTCAGCCGGGAAGGGAAGTACCTCGACGAGTGGGACGGCTTGGGCAAAACCTACTGCCTGGAGCTGGACGACGACGCGCTCTGGCTGGCCTCGCACCGCGTGGACCAGCCCAACGGCTCGCCGGGTTGGATCTTTCGGCTGGATCGCGACTCCGGCAAGGTCCTGGGCGTGGCGGAGTCGACTGGCACGCACTCCATCGCGGTGACGGCGTCGGGCGAGCCCATCACGGGCAGCCAGCCGGACAGCATCCTGCTGTTCAAGAAACGCTGACGGCGCGCGCGTTAGCGCTCGCCTGCCGCCTCAACCCCCAGGTCGAGGCCCGTAGCTTGCCCTCGGAACGTCGGCCCGAAAGCCGACGCTGCGGGCTCCGACAAAGCCCGCGCCACGGTGACCTACCGCTCGCCTTCGCCGCGGCGCAGCTTCACGATCCGGTTGACTTCCGTGACCGGGAAACGCTCTTCCATCCCATCGGCCCAGATCACCCGTAGCCCCTCCACGCGCGGCTCGTCGCCCAGGCCGAAGTGCAGCCGGGGGTCGCCGGCGCTGAGGTAGCTGCCGTCGGTCCCAACCTGCCTCCACAAGGGTTTTTGGTCCGGTCGCAGCAATGCCGCGCGGGCGCCGTGGGCGTCGCGTTTGCCGTCCAGCAGCCGCGCCAGCAGCCAGCCGCGCCGCCCCGCGGCTTGGTTGAGCAGCAGCCTGACCGGGCCGCCCGCGTCGTTGATCACGACATCGATGTCGCCGTCATTGTCGATATCGCCAAAGGCCGCTCCCCGGCTGACGCCGGATTGCTGCAACGCCTCGCCGGCCTTTGAGGAGATCTCCTCGAATTCGCCGGCGTTGTTGCGAAATAGCTGGTTCGGCTGGTCGTACGGCAAATCGCCCTCGGCTCGGGCGCCGCGTCGCACCTCGCCGTTGACGGCAAAAAGGTCCAAGTCGCCGTCGTTGTCGAAGTCGAACCACTGCACCCCAAACCCGGTCGCCGCCACACTGGTGTGCGCCAGCCCCGCCGCCGCCGTCACGTCCTCAAACAGACCGTCGCCCTCATTGCGGTAGAGCGTGTTGGTTTCGCCGGTGATGTGAGTGACAAAGATATCGGGATTGCCGTCGCCGTCGTAGTCGCCCACCGCGACGCCCATGCCCGCTTCGGCC